>CAZAZI010000136.1:0-5429 GCA_964489575.1 uncultured Oscillospiraceae bacterium
CAAGGAGGCAGCTTAATCTATGGATAAGATCAAAAAGGGCGTTCGCCTGGAGCATATATCCAAAATCTATCAGGACCCTAAAACCGGCAAGGATTTTTATGCGGTCAAGGATACCTCCCTCACCATCGAGCCGGGCTCCTTTGTAACGCTGCTGGGGCCTTCGGGCTGCGGCAAAACCACCACACTGCGCATGATCGCCGGCTTTGAAAGCCCGGACGAGGGCGAGGTTTACCTGGGCGACCAGCCAATCAACGAGCTCACCCCCAACAAGCGGGATACGGCTATGGTCTTCCAAAGTTATGCTCTGCTGCCCCACTACAACGTGTTCGACAACGTGGCCTACGGCCTCAAGCTGCGTAAGCTTTCCAAAGAGGAGATCCACCGCCGGGTGATGGATATCCTGGCCCTCGTTGAGCTTGAGGGCATGGAGAGCCGCATGACGCACCAGCTCTCGGGCGGTCAGCAGCAGCGCGTGGCCCTGGCGCGGGCACTGGTAATCGAGCCCTCGGTGCTGCTCTTTGACGAGCCCCTGAGCAACCTCGACGCCAAGCTGCGCGTTTCCATGCGGACGGAAATCCGCCGCATCCAGCAGGAGGTGGGCATCACCGCCATCTACGTGACCCACGACCAGAGCGAGGCCATGGCCATTTCGGATGATATCATCATCATGAACAAAGGCGTGGTGGCGCAAAAAGGCACGCCGCAGGAAATCTATTACCACCCGGGCAGCGAGTTCGTGGCGGATTTCATCGGCGAGGCCAACTTCCTTCGCGGTACAGTAACCGCGATCGAAGGCGGCTACGCCCTGCTGCATGTGGAAGGCAACCCGCTAAAGGCCGTCGCCCAGGCGGGAATTGAAATCAATCAAAAATATACGCTGGTGCTGCGGCCCGAATCCGCCTGCCTGGCAGAGGCGGGCGGCCTGCCCTGCAAGGTGGTGCTTTCCTGCTTTATGGGCTCCTATCAGAATTATCACGTGATGGTGGGCGAAACATTGGTCAAGCTAACCGAGCACAACCCCAAGAACCGCCGCATCTACCAAGTGGGCGAGACCTGTAGCCTGGTCTTTGAGCCGGACGACGTGCACATCCTGCTCTGATGCTTAGCGCCTATATTAAACAAGCCAAAGCCGGCGCGCCGCTGTGGCTGCCGCAGCTGCGGGAGGAGCTGCTTGCGTCTTCCGCTTGCGGCCGCATCATCCTGCGGCTGACTGCCTGCGATGGCCAAACGGCCGATTTCCGCCATCCGCTGCCTGCCTGGCATGGCAAGGAGGAGCGGGCTTTCGTGGCCGATTATCTCCGCGCCTGCGTACACAACGCAATTTCCGCCCTGGGCGGGCGGGAGCTGCGCTTCTTTGCCGATACGGGCGATGCGGGGCTCATGCGCCTGCTGGACGAGGTGCAATCTTCCTTTGCCCCCGGCGGCGCCTACGCCAAGTGCGTGCAGGTAGCCACCCGCATCTCAAAAGCTGCGGGCTGCCCGCCCTTTTCCTTTGCCGTGCAGGATATGTGGGAATATTCCCCTATCGGGCGGGTGGAAGGCACGCCGGGCAAAGCCCTGGCCCCGCGCCTATGCGCGGCAGCCGAACAGGCGCAAACGGGCGCGTACTGCGGCGTCGATGTGGGCGGCACGGATATCAAGCTGGCCGCCAGCCTCGACGGGCGGCTTATTTGCATCAAGGAATTCGATTGGAATCCCGCCACGGGGACTGTGGCGGAAGATATCACGGATCCAATCCTGCTGCTTACGCGCCTGATGCGCGCCTGCCTGGCTGCGCAGGGGCCGGCCGGAACGCATTCCCTGCGGGAAATCCTTGGCAGGGCGTTGGAGGCAAGCGCAAGCCTAAAGCAAATCGCCGCAGCCGTAGCCCGTGCGGAAGAGACCTTAGGGACAGCAGTGGACCTCTTGGACGGCATTGGCCTCAGCTTTCCGGATGTGGTGATTAATAACCGCATCCTGGGCGGGGAAACGCCAAAGACCAAAGGCATACGCGAAAACCCCGCCGTGCATTACGAGACCGAGCTTAGCAAGATTGGTGCTTTGCAGGAAGGGCTGCAAGCCCTCTGCCGTCAAAGCGGGCGTGTGCGCATCACCAACGACGGGCACATGGCCGCCTTTGTGGCCGCTATGGAGATGGCAGCCGGCGAGGGCAGCGAACTCGCCGGCGGCGTCATCGCCCACACCCTCGGCACGGATCTCGGCACAGGCTGGCTGGGCGAGGATGGCGGCATCCCCGAAATGCCCCTGGAGCTGTACGACCTGCTGCTCGACCTGGGCAGCCTGCCCACGCGCGGCCTGGCGGCCGCCGATCTTCGCAGCGTGCGCAATGAGAATTCCGGCCTCCCCGGCGCACGGCGCTACATGGGGCAGGCGGCCGCCTTCCGACTGGCCGCGGAGCTGAAGCCTTCCCTATTAAACGGCTTCGCTCGGCAGGAAGGCGATTTGCTGCTGATGCCCACCGAGCCGGAGGACATGCGCAAGCCCTGCCTGGAAAAATTGATGGCGCTGGCCGAGGCTGGCGATGCGGCGGCGGCGGAAATCTTTCGCCGCATCGGCGCGCATTTGGGCTGGTTAAGCCGCGAGATGGACTTCCTTTTGCAGCCAAAGATCGATACGCGCTTCCTCTTCGGCCGCTTTGTCAAGCGGCAAAGCTGCTTTGATCTGCTTTGCCAGGGCTGCGCCGAAACCGCGCCGCGGGCCCGCCTGCTGGCCGCGGATGAGGGGTTGGCGCGCACGCCGCTGATGAAGCAGCTTGCCAAGCGGCAGGATGCCACCGTAGCCCAATTCGGCCAGGCTGTGGGCGGCATTTACTTTTCAATTTTATAAAACAGAGGTATGGGCTATGAAACGCAGCGAGACCAACAGGGCGCTCAAAGAAATGGAGCGCATGATACGGGAGCGCCGCTTCCGCCTGCCGCCCTTTTGCGGCGTTACGCCCGTGGAATAGCAGGCAAAGGGCCATGATTACGACGAAGTGCGGGAGAACATACTGGGCTGGGATATCACGGATCACGGTCTGGGCAATTTTGGAAAGACCGGCTTTTCGCTTATCACCCTGCGCAACGGCAACCTGACGCTAAGCGGCAAATACGCAAAGACCTACGCGGAAAAGCTGCTCTATCTCAAGGAGGGGCAGTATTCGCCCATGCATTTTCATTGGAGCAAGATGGAGGATATCATCAACCGCGAGGGCCATGCCCTGCCCTGATCCGGGGGGGTGCCAAAGGGGCCTGCGGAGAATGGGCCTTCCCCGCTTTGCACAGCGCAAAAAGGCACAGGCCCGATAGGGGCTGCACCAATAAAGAAACGTGAAACCCGGTGCAAAACGCGCCGGGTTTTACGTATCAAAAAATAGCCGCGCCACTTCTTTGCGTTTATAGGGTTTGCTTATGCCTGTAGGTACACCCTTCGGGCGCAACCGATGTCTTTGCAGTGGCATAATATTGGCCCATACTTCCAGGGAAAACCACTAGATCCCCTCGCGCGGCGGGGAGGCATGCCGGGATGCCCCGGGGGTTACATTTTTGACAGCTGCATTTTCACCCAAAGGCATGCCGTTAATCGCTCCTGTGTGTATTGGCCATATCGGACCTATTGCCGCTTGTGCCAAGCTTCTCCACGGCAGTCAATTTAAGCGTTATATGTGCTGGCGGCGGTGCTGCCGCCCCAGCCGGCCCAGTTCGTATGGAAGAATTCGCCCCTAGGCGCATCCGTGCGCTCATAGGTGTGCGCGCCGAAATAGTCGCGCTGGGCCTGGAGCAGGTTGGCAGGCAGGCGCTCCGTGGTATAGCCATCGAAATAGGTGAGGGCGGCATTCATTGCCGGCGCGGGAACGCCATGCCCGATGGCTACCGCGCAGACCCTGCGCCAGGCGGGTAGGCTGCTTTGAACCGCCTGCATAAAGTAGGGATCAAGGATCAGATTAGCCAGATCGGGGTTCACCTCAAAGGCTTCCTTGATCTTGCTTAGGAAAGCGGAACGGATGATGCACCCGCCCCGCCATATCATGGCGATGCCGCCGTAGTTAAGGTTCCACCCGTAGGTTTTAGCGGCGGCACGCATGAGGGCGTAGCCCTGGGCATAGGAGACGATCTTGGCCGCAAAGAGGCTCTTCCTGATATCCTCCACAAAGGCCTTTTTATCCCCGGTAAAGGGGATGCCGGGCCGCTGAAAAACCTGGGCGGCGTGCACCCGCTCCGCCTTCATGGCCGAAAGGCAGCGGGCGAAGACGGCCTCGCCTATGAGCGTTAGCGGCATGCCCTCGTCCAAGGCGGCGATGCTCGTCCACTTGCCGGTGCCCTTCTGCCCGGCAGTATCCAGTATCTTATCCACAAGGGGAGAGCCGTCTACATCCCTATATGCTAAAATATCTCTCGTGATTTCAATAAGGTAGCTGTCCAGCTCACTTTCGTTCCAATCTTTAAAGGCTTCGTGCATCTCACCTGCGCTCATTTAAGCACATCCCGCATGAGTTGATACGCCTCGCAAATGAGCTGCATATCGCCATACTCGATGCCATTGTGCACCATCTTCACAAAATGGCCGGCGCCGTTTTCCCCCACCCAATCGCAGCAGGGCTCCCCATCCACATGGGCGCAGATAGCCTGAAAAATGGGCTTTATATGGGGCCAAGCCGCAGGAGAGCCGCCCGGCATCATGGAAGGGCCCTTGAGCGCGCCCTCCTCGCCGCCGGATACACCGGCGCCGATATAGAAGAGGCCCTTGCTTTCCACATATTTTGTGCGGCGGATGGTATCCGGGAAATGGCTGTTGCCGCCGTCTATCAAAATATCGCCTGGAGAAAGCAGGGGTATAAGTTGCTCGATAAGCCCGTCCACAGCCTCTCCGGCCTTAACCATCATCATGACTTTGCGGGGGCTTGCCAAGCTATCCGCCAATTCTTCCAAGCTATGCGCGCCAACAATGTTCTTGCCTTGGGCGCGGCCGTTTATAAGGCTATCCACACGTTCCACCGTTCGGTTATACACCGCCACGGTGAAACCCTTGGATTCCATGTTCATAACGAGGTTTTCACCCATTACGGCAAGGCCGACCAAGCCGATATCCGCCTTTTTCATATAATTACCTCTTTACCCGGGCATTGCCCTCGTAGATGCTCCATACCTGCTCTTCATCCGCGGGGGAAGCGTAGTCATTTAGTACCGTCGTGGCCAGCGCGCCTGTGGCCCAGCCGAATTGCAGGCATTTGGCGGGCTCCCAGCCCTTATATACACCATACAGTATGCCGCCTGTGAAGCCATCGCCCCCGCCGATGCGGTCCAGAACGGGGATATCCCGGGGCTCCTCCACGAACCATTGCCCATCCGCATGGAGGATCGCTCCCCAAAGATGGGTGTTGGCGCTGAGCACCTGGCGCAACGAGGTGCCGAACATGCGGGCGCCGGGATAGGCGGCCTTCGCCCGGCCGA
>CAZAZI010000137.1:0-5407 GCA_964489575.1 uncultured Oscillospiraceae bacterium
TCCCTTGCAAAGGCGGCGGCAAGTCATATAATAAAAGTATGAATACACATGCTTGCAAGGCCGATCAGGCCAAGATGGAGCTCTGCCCTATGCAGAGGCAGGATCCGCGCTACGACGCATATCTGCGCATCCTGAATCGGGAGCTGATCCCGGCCATGGGATGCACGGAACCCATCGCCATCGCCTATTGCGCCGCCATGGCGCGGGCGGTGCTGGGTAGGCTGCCCGAGCGGGTTGCCATCGAGGCCAGCGGCAACATCATTAAAAACGTTAAGAGCGTAATCGTTCCCCATACAAACGGCCACCGCGGCATCAAGGCAGCGGCGGCCATTGGCATTTTGGCGGGGGATGAAAGCAAGCGGCTCGAAGTGCTCTTGGATGTGCGTGAGGAACATATACGGGCCTTGCCCGCCTACCTGGCGGATACCGAGTTTGAAGTACGGCCCGCAAGCGGCAAGCTGCTGCTGGAGATCGCCGTGCACGCCTATGGTGGCGGCTCCCATGCGTTGGTGCGCATCGCCAACGCCCATACCAACATCGTACACGTCGAAAAGGACGGCGTGGTTTTGGAGCAGCGGGCGGAGGGGTCGGTCGGCGGCATGGAGCCCGAGGCCAGGCCGGATTACGCGCTCCTGAGCGTGGAGGGCATCTATGCCTTTGCCATAGGCGCGGATACAGCGGATGTGGCCGGGGTGCTGGATCGCCAAATCGCCTATAACACAGCCATAGCGGATGAAGGCCTGCGGGGGGATTACGGGGCGAATATCGGCGCGGTTCTCTTAAAAAGCCAGGGCGGAGACGTTCGCAGCCGTGCTAAGGCCCGGGCCGCAGCCGGTTCGGACGCGCGTATGAACGGCTGTGACCTGCCCGTGATTATCAACTCCGGCAGCGGCAACCAGGGAATCACCGCTTCCCTTCCCGTGATTGAATACGCCCGGGAGCTGGGCGCATCCAAGGATAGGCTCTACCGCGCCCTGCTGATCTCCAACCTGTGCGCCATCCACCAGAAAACCGGCATCGGCGCGCTTTCAGCCTATTGCGGGGCTGTCAGCGCCGGGGCCGGGGCCGGGGCCGGCATAGCCTACCTTTACGGCGGCCAATACCGCGAAATCGCCCACACCATCGTCAACACATTGGCCATCACCTCCGGCATCGTCTGCGACGGGGCCAAGGCCTCCTGCGCGGCCAAGATCGCCACGGCCGTGGACGCGGGCATATTGGGCTATGATATGTTTCTCAACGGCCAGCAGTTCCTCAGCGGCGATGGGCTGGTTTCCTCCGGGGTGGAAAGCACCATTCGCAATATCGGCCGCCTGGGCCGGGAGGGTATGCGGGAAACGGACAAGGAGATCATCGACATGATGACCTGCGATATGTAAGAAGACATAAAGATCCTCCGGATCATAACCGGGGGATCGCGCATAGAATTCATAAGAAAGGCGGCGCTTTCGGGCGCGCCTTTTATCGTTTCGCCCTATGGAACGATTCCTCAAAAATGCCTGCCAGAACGCTCAAAAGAAAGCACACAATCCATATAATATAAAAGTTGTTGGTGCTCCCGCCGCCCGGGTCCACGCCATCGGTATTGAATATCAGCGCCAGCAGGAAGCCGCCCAGGTAGCCGATATGCGTGGCAATGGTCAGCCGCCGGCTGTTGAGAGAGATAGCCAGGCTCAGGGGAAACAGGGAAGCGGCCGCCAGCATATTCGCCCCGGATGGAACGAAGAAGCGATTGACCACCGGCAATAAAACCCTGCATATCCCATAAGAGATACCCAGGAAGGCCAGGGAGCTGACGGCCCATAACAAACGGCTTTTCAGGCTACCCTCCTGTTTCATGGCAGCCTAGGTGTTCTTTAGGATTACGCTCTCGATGATGTCGCTGGCATGTTCGCAGGCATCCAGGCAGTTTTCCAGGCCCTCGTATATGTGCGTCCAGGCAAGGATGTTGATGGGGTTGGATTCGCTGGTGTTCATGCGGCGCATGGCCTCCATATAGAGGGCGTCGCCCTCGCTTTCGAGGTTGTTGACTTCTACGATATGCACCACGATGGTTTGGGATTTTTTGAAATTGGGGAATTCCTCCAGAGCCCGGTGCAGCGCCTGGGTGCAGCGCACGATCAGCTCCACGAATTCGAGCATATCCCCCCTAAGGGCCAGCACATTGTGCATATAGAGGCGCTGCATCACGTCGTCCAGACAATCCACCACATTATCCAGCTCCTGCGAGAGGGCGAGGATATCCTCCCGCTCGATGGGGGTCATAAACTCCTTGCCCAGCTTGCGGATCATCTCGTGCTTCAGGTCGTCCGCCTTATGCTCGATCTCATGGATGGCTTCCATGCGCGTCACTACGGTGGCTGGGTCGAACTGGGCGAAGGATTCCTGCAAAAGTGAGGCGGCGTCGCAGCCGAAGGCAGCGCAGCGGATGAGCACATCGAAATAATATTGATCCTTTTTCATTGGATATGAGTCTCCTTTATCGGTCGTAATCGGTAGTAAGTAGAGCGGCTAAATGTGGCGGCGGCTTAGAACATATACATGAACAGCTTTGCCATCAAAAAGCCCAGCAAACCGCAGCCCGGGAAGGTGAGAAACCAGGCCAGGGCCATATCGCCTACGATCCGCCAGTTCACGGCGGAGAGGCGCTTGGCGGCGCCCACGCCCATGATAGCGGTTGTTTTTGTGTGCGTGGTGCTTACGGGAACGCCCGTGAGGGAGGAGACGAGCAGGCAGAGGGTGGCGGCGGCATCTGCGGCAAAACCCTGGTAGGGCTGGAGCTTGACCATATCCATGCCCACGGATTTGATAATGCGGTAGCCGCCGATGCTGGTGCCCAAGCCCATTACCAGCGAGCAGAGGATCATCAGCCAAATGGGGATGGCGAACTCGCTCACGTTTTCGCCCCGCACCAGGAAAATGCCCAGGAGAAAAACGCCGATAAACTTTTGCCCATCCTGCGCGCCATGCATAAAGGCCATGCCCGCGCCGCCCATGATCTGCGCGTTTTTGAAAAGGCGCGTGGCCTTACGGCGCTCCATATTGACGCAAAGCGCCTCGATGAGCCTGGTGAGCAGGAAGCCCAGCGCAAAGCCGAGCAGGGAGGAGAAGGCCAAGCCATAGAGCACCTTGACCCATTCGGAAAAGTTGATGCCTTCCAAACTGCTGTGCAAGGCGATGGCCGCGCCCGAAAGGCCGGCGATGAGGGCATGGCTTTCGGAGGTGGGGATACCGAAGGCCCAGGCGGCCGTAGCCCAGACCACGATGGCGAAGAGGGCCGCGCAAAGGGCCACGATGGCCTCATGCGTATTGCCGCCGAAATCCACCATGTTATAGATGGTCATGGCAACCTGGGAATTGATCATCGTCATCACCAGCACGCCGAGGAAGTTGAAGATGGCGGCCATGATGATGGCCTCCTTGGCGCGCATGCTGCGGGTGGATACGCAGGTGGCGATGGCGTTGGGCGCGTCCGTCCAGCCGTTAACTAAAATAACGCCCAATGTTAACGCTACGGTGATAGCGAGCATTGGGCTTACGAGAATTTGCGCAATGAAATCCGTAAATGGTATTGTCATTCATGTCTCCAATTGGCCATATTTGCCTAATTTAACTTTTTACAATAGCATTATAGCACGCGAAGCGCCATCATGGCCAAGTAAAATTCATCAAAATATGTAAAATCTATGTAAAGTTCTTCGGGCGTGCAAAGCGTGGCCCGCGCAGGGCCTAAAAAGAGGGCGGGGATGGCCCGTGTAGCCATCCCCGCCTGCATAATACTACGCTAAGTCAATCCAGCACCAGGGAGGGGGCCGCGTAGGCCCGCGCCTTCAGCTCCTGGTCGAGCGCGTAAAGGCCCTTGGCCTCGCGGCCGAAGAGCTCATACTTTTTAATGAGGTCTCCGGCGGTCTTTTCCTCCTCGCCCTGCTCCTTAATGAACCAGTTGAGGAACTCCATCGCCCGGTAATCTTTGGCCTCGGCCGCAGCCTCGTAGATGGTATGGATGGAGGCCGTTACGTATTCTTCATGGGTCAAAGCGGCCTGCAGCGGCGCGTCAAAACCCGCGTAGCCTGCCGCAGGCGGCGCATCCACGGCCAGCAGGGTAATCTTCTGGCCATTGTTGAGCATATAGGTACGCAAGAGCATTGCGTGATCCATCTCTTCCTGGGCCTGCACATAGAACCAATTGGAAAATCCCTCCAGCCCCTCGTCTGCATAGTAGTTGGCCATATCAAGATAGAGGTATGCGGAATACATCTCTTTTTGGATCTGCTCGTTTAAAAGTGTGGAAACTTTGTTGTTCATGGTTGGAACCCCTTTCCTAAATATAATGCAAGGTGTTTTTATCTTATCCCCAATCCGCGCCGGCCATGCGGCCGGGCTTCCTGTTACTTTGCATGATAGCAGGGAAGGCGGAGCCATTCCGTGATCTTATCACGCCCAGCCTAAAGGGCGATTTGCCGCAGACGCTTTACATCCAGCAGTTTGATATGGCCGCGGCTAAGCTCTAAAATATGCTCGTTGCTGAAATATTTGAGCATCCGCGTGACCACCTCCCGGGCCGTGCCCAGATCCCGCGCGAGAACCTCGTGCGTGATCGAAAGGTCGACCGTACCCTCGATATTGGCGTATTCCAGCAGAAGCTGGGCGATGCGGCTATCCATGCTTTTGAACAAAATTTGCTCCAGCGTCCACATTACATCCGAAAAGCGGGAGGACATCAGCTGGTTGGTATAATTGGCGATAGCGGCGGATTGGCTCATCAACCGCTCAAAGAGGGCGGAGGGCACAAGCAGCGCCTGTGTATCCTTTTCCGCCTCAATCTGCACCTCGAATTGGATATTGTTGAGGATGCAGGAGGCGCTGAAGAGGCAGATATCCAGGTCGAACAGGCGGTAGAGGGTGACCTCCTTGCCGCCGGAGGATAAAATAAAGGCGCGGAACTGGCCGCTTTGCACCAGCATCAATCCCAGGCACGCGTCTTTATAGGGGAGAATGATATCCCCCTTTTGAAAGCGGCGAGGCTGGCTTTGACTGATCAGCGCCTGCTGATGCGCCGGTGGTAGATCCCGCCAGCAAAACGAAAAGAAGATCTCCACGCCCGGCAAAGCTCGCTCCATATAAAACACCCCCCAGCAAACTACAAGTAAAAGCATAGTTTGCCGGGGGGTAAATGTCAAGTTTTGGAGGCTGTCGCTCTACTTCTTTTCGCGGCGGAAGCACATGAACCAGTCGAGGCAGTATTGATCGTCGTTCTGGCTTTG
The DNA here is from genome assembly GCA_964489575.1 of uncultured Oscillospiraceae bacterium. GTDB lineage: Bacteria > Bacillota > Clostridia > Christensenellales > CAG-138 > Pelethousia. The sequence continues at coordinate 5,265 of CAZAZI010000137.1, forward strand.
CATGCGCTCCTTGGCTACGCCGCAGCTGCCGGCAGTAGGCACGATCACATCGTCGCCGGGCCGCCAATCGGCAGGGGTGGCCACCGCATCCGCATCGGCCTTTTGCAGCGCCTGAATCACGCGCTTGATCTCATCGAAATTGC
>CAZAZI010000138.1:0-5402 GCA_964489575.1 uncultured Oscillospiraceae bacterium
CGGTGATGTCCGTCGATCAGGATGTGCAGCCGGATATCCTGGCCATGATCGGCAGCTCCATCGCCCTTTCCATCAGCGACGCGCCCTTCATGGGCCCCACCGGCGCCGTGGCCGTGGGCATGGTGGACGGGCAGTATGTCATCAACCCCGATAGCGCGCAGCGCGCCAATAGCCGCCTCAACCTCACCGTGGCAGGTACGAAGGACGCCGTGATGATGGTTGAAGCCGGGGCCAGCGAGCTGACTGAAAAAGAAATGCTGGACGCCATCCTTTTCGCCCACGAGGAAGTAAAAAAGATCGTCGCCTTCATCGAGGGCATCCAGGCCGAGGTCGGCAAGCCCAAGATGGAAGTCAACATCTACAAGCCGGAGGAGGGTTTTACCGAGCTGGTGCGCGATTATGCCCGCGAAAAGGTGGAATGGAGCCTCGATACCTTCGATCGCCGCGAGCGCGAGGCGCGCAGCTCCCAAGTTAAAGAAGAGGCCATCGCTCACTTTAGCGAGAATTTCCCCGAAAGCGCCAAGGATGTGGACGCTATCCTCTATACCCTCACCAAGGAGATCGTTCGCGATAAGATCATCAACCGCCAGATCCGGCCCGACGGCCGCAAGCAGGATGAGATCCGCCCCATCTGGAGCGAGGTAGGCATCCTGCCCCGTACCCACGGCAGCGCCGTGTTTACCCGGGGCCAGACCCAGGTGATGACCATGGCCACCCTGGGCAGCATCGGCGATGGCCAAACCCTCGACGGCATCGGCGAGGAGGTTTTCAAACGCTATATCCACCACTATAACATGCCGCCCTATTCCGTGGGTGAAACGCGCCCCGTGCGCAGCCCGGGCCGCCGCGAGATCGGCCACGGCGCGCTGGCCGAGCGGGCCCTTTTGCCCATGATCCCCTCCGAGGAGGAATTCCCCTATGCCATCCGCCTGGTAAGCGAGGTCGTCAGTTCCAATGGCTCCACCTCCCAGGCCTCCATCTGCGCCAGCACCATGGCCCTGATGGACGCGGGCGTGCCCATCAAAAAGCCGGTGGCCGGCGTGGCTATGGGCCTCATTAAAGACGAGAGCAACGGCAACATCGCCGTGCTCACCGATATCCAGGGCCTGGAAGACTTCCTTGGCGATATGGATTTCAAAGTGGCTGGCACCGCGGATGGGATCACCGCCATTCAAATGGATATCAAGATCAAGGGTATTGACGAGCGCATCCTCACCCGGGCGCTGGAGCAAGCTCGCCAGGGCCGCCTGTTCATCCTAAACAAGATGCTCGAAACCATTGACGCGCCCCGTGAGGAGCTCAGCCCCTACGCGCCCCGCATCCTGCAATTCACCATCCATCCGGATAAGATCCGCGAGGTCATCGGCAGCGGCGGCAAAACCATCAACGGCATCATCGCCGAAACCGGCGTCAAGATCGATATTGAGGACGACGGCCGGGTATTCATCGCCTCTCCCGATATGGAGGCCGCGGAGCGGGCCAAGAAGATCATCGATACCATCTGCCACGATATCGAGGTGGGCGAGGTCTTCCTCGGCAAGGTGGTCAACATCCTGCCCATCGGCGCGCAGGTGGAGCTCAAGCCGGGCAAGAAGGGCCTGGTGCACATCAGCCGCCTGGCTAACTACCGGGTCGAAAAGGTTGAGGACGAGGTGCAGATCGGCGATGAGATCCTGGTGCGCGTGATCGCCGTTAAGCCGGACGGCAAGATCGACCTTACCCGCAAGGAGCTTTTGCCGGACGCGAAAAAATAACCGATATACCATGGGGGCGGGGCTAAGGCCCCGCCCTATTGCATACCCATATATATAGCTAATATTTAGCGAATATAGCTAAAATAGGGGGTATGCGCCATGCGAAAGAGCCGAAAAGCCGGCCAGGCCGTGACCAATCTGCTGCTGATATTGCTGATCGCGCTGCTGTATATCGGCACGGCGGAGCCCCAGGCGATCAGCGTGAGCGCCCCCGTATACAGGGGCAGCGCTAAGGACGCCGTGGCCCTGCAATTCGCCGTGAGCTGGAATGCGGCCGCTCTGCCCGCCATTTTGGACACACTAAAGGCGCAGGGCACGCGTGCAACCTTTGCCGTAAGCGGCAGTTGGGCAGAGGAGAACCCCGCCCTGGCCCGGCGCATGGCAGAGGAAGGCCACGAGCTGGCCTCCATGGGCTATGCCCCGGAGCAGGACGGAAAGCTAAGCTGGGTGCAGGAGGATTTGGCTGCGTCTGTGGCGGCCATCGAAGCGGCTGCCGGCGTGCGGCCCGCCCTCTATTATTCCGGCGAGCGGGGGGTATCCGTATCCGCCCGGGCGGCCAAGAAGCTAGGCTTGACGCAGGTTTTATGCACGGTAGATCTGCTTTGCGCTCGGGGCAACGCCGAAGATATCGTAAAGCGCGTATCGGATGCGCCCATACCGGGCAGCATTATGCTGCTGCAGCCCACGGGCGCGGCAGCCGAAGCATTGGAGCGGGTGCTGCTGGCACTACAGGAGAAAGGGATAAGGCCCACGACCACGAGCCAGGTGTTGGGCCGGGAATGAGTAAGCATGATTTTAACGGATAGGCTGGAAAACGGCATGCGGGTGATCGCCGAACCCATGCAGGGGGTGCGCTCCGCTGCCATCGGCGTGTGGATCGCCGCCGGGCCGGTATATGAATTGGAGAATGAAGCGGGCATTTCGCACATGATTGAGCACATGCTCTTCAAGGGCACCGAGCGGCGCACGGCCGGCCAGATTGCCGCCGAGATGGATGGCCTGGGCGGCAATCTGAACGCCTTTACGGCCAAGGAATGCACCTGCTATTACGCCAAGGTGCTGGACGAGCACCTGCCCAAGGCGGTGGATATCCTGCAAGACTTGGTGCAGAACCCCAAGCTCGACCCGGAAGACCTCTCGCGCGAGCAGGGCGTGGTCTGCGAAGAAATTTTGATGATGGAAGACAGCCCGGAGGAACTGGTTCACGAGCTGCTGGGCCAGGCCGTTTACGGCCAAAGCCCGCTTTCCAAGCCCATCCTGGGCACACAGCAGAGCGTGCGCGCCTTTGGCCGGGATGATTTGCATGCCTATATGCAAAGGCGCTACCGGCCGGATTGCATGGTGCTGGCCTGCGCGGGGCATTTCGAAATGCCCGCATTGATGGATATGCTCAACCAAGCCTTCCGTCGGGCGGATGGCAAGAACCTTTCGCAGGCCGCCGGGATGGAGATGCCCGGCATGGACATGCCTGCCTCGGCCCTGGCCGAAGGCCGTTCCTTTACAGGGGCGGATAAGGATGTGGAGCAGGCGCATCTTTGCCTGGGATTCCCGGGCTTTGCCACGGATACGGCGGAGCAATTCGCTCTGCTGGTTATGAACAACGCCCTGGGCGGTTCCATGAGCAGCCGCCTCTTCCAGCGCATCCGCGAGGAGAAGGGCCTGGCGTATTCCGTGTATTCCTACCCAACGGGCTATAGCCAAACGGGCTATTTCGCCCTTTACGCGGGCACGGGGGAAAAGCAGGGGCCCGAGGTGGCCCAATTGATGCTGGAGGAAGCGCGGGCCATGCGGGAGCGGGGCGTGACCGAGGCGGAATTTACGCGCGCCAAGGAGCAGCTCAAGGGCAGCTATATGCTGGGCCAGGAAAGCTCCTCCGCCCGCAGCGGCGCCATTGGCCGCAGCATGCTTTTGTTGGGCACGGCGCGGGAGGAAGAGGAGATCCTTCGCCGCATTGAGGCGGTGCGCATGGAGGATGTGGAAGCGATATTGCCCCGGGTTTTGGATGAAAGCCGCATGACTGCGGCGCTGGTGGCCCGCAAGGGGACCAGGAAGGCCCTGCGCAAGGCTTTGGGCCTGTAAAGCGGGAAAACGGAAGGAGCGAACGCATTGCGCACAAGAAGAACCCGGATGAAGGTGAATCCACGGTTTTACATCCTATTGACCGCGCTGTTGGCCGTGCTCGTGCTGGCCGTGCTCGTTCTCAAGCCGGGCGGCAAGAGCGGCTCGCTTAGCCCGGGCAGCCAGGCGTTGACGATGCAGGCCACGGCCATCCTCATCCGCTCGGAAACCTGTCATTCCGTGGAGAAATACGACCGGGTCTCCTACCAGGTGCAGGAGGGGGCGCAGGTAACGGCGGAAATGCCCGTGGCCGTTGTATACCGCTGGGGCTATACGGATGATATGACCCAGGCCCTGCTCAATGTGCAGGAGCGGATTTACGCCAAGCAGATGGAGCTTTTGAGCGGCGTGGAGAGCGCGGAGCTTACCGCCCTCAATTCCCAAATCATGGCCAAGCAGCGGGAGATCCGCGAGGCTCTTTCGGAAAACGCCCCCATCCTTGCGGTATCCGCCGCCAGCGTCACGGCAACGCCGCAGGGCGACGACGCGGCCGCCTCGCCTCCCCCCTCGGCAGCCCCGCAGGCAGCCGGGGAATCGCTGGATCTGCTGACCATCGAAAACGATATCAAGGCACTTTTGACCCAGCGCTGCAACCTGCTCAAGCAATATGTGCAGGCGGACGAGGCGCTCAACGCCCTCTACAGCGAGGCGGAGACCAAGAAAGCCCAGCTGGCCGAATATACCAGCGAAGTGGCGGCCAAGGGCGGCGGCGTGGCCAGCTTCTATTTCGACGGCTATGAGCAGGTGCTCAACGCCGATAAGCTGGATGTGATCAGCGCGGAGCTGGTTAACAAGGTTTTGAGCAACGCGGGCGCCGGCGGCACGGGCACGGAAAACCTGCTTTACCGGCTGGTGGAGCCCACCAAGTGGTATATGGCCTTCGTCACGCCCAAAGATCAGGCGCTGCGCGTTTGCGCGGGCCAGGTTTACGCCGTACGGGCCGAGGGCTATGCGGACAAGCTTTTTATGGGTACGGCCCTCGAGCCGGTGGTCAATGAGAATGGCGTGGTCAACCTGCTGGAATTTAGCGAGGATATCGGCGCGCTCATCAGCGTGCGCTCTGTCAAAATCACCCTTGCGGCGGATATGTCCGGCATGAAGGTGCCGCTTTCCGCCATCGCCTTTGATAAGGGCGTTCCCATGCTCACGGTGGCGGGCACGAAAACGCCGCTCAACGTCCTCTCGGCAGATGAGGATACCGCCATTGTCACGGCCAAGGAAGGCGGGGCCTTCCAGGCCGGGCAGCGATATGGTAAGTAGCAGGATGGGGGGGATCGGCATGTCGATTGCAGAAAACTGCGAAATGGTTCTGAATAATATAGCATCCGCCTGCCAACAGGTCGGACGAGGCAAAGATGCGGTGCGTCTGATCGCGGTCACGAAATTCGTGCCGGTCGAGCGCATTATAGAGGCTGCGGCCGCGGGAATTAAGGAGGCCGGTGAGAACAGGCCCCAGGAATTCGCATCCAAGCTGGCGTTTTTTGAGGAACAGGGCCTTGCGCCGCATTTGATTGGACAACTGCAAACAAA
>CAZAZI010000139.1:0-232 GCA_964489575.1 uncultured Oscillospiraceae bacterium
GTTTTAACGAGTTCTGCATCGCATATAGCCATCTTCTACGCTTTGCCTTTAAATTTTTTATAGAGTTACCGCACGGTCTCACGAACATAGATAAAACGTGCCCGCGTTCGCTGGAACGCTGGCAGGGCAGAAGAGCGAACACAAAAAAAGCACGAATCCCTTTCGTCCCGGCATTGACAGAACCCTTTATCTGTGATATCAATAAATAGGTAGCTATCAATATCCATAAATT
>CAZAZI010000139.1:242-5392 GCA_964489575.1 uncultured Oscillospiraceae bacterium
TATGACAAGTGAAGAGATATTACGGCATGTTGACCACACTTTGCTCAAGCCATATGCAACATGGGATGAAATTGATCGGCTGTGCAGGGATGCGATTGCGTATCATACCGCCTCCGTATGCATTCCACCCTGCTATGTCCGGCGTGTCCGGGAGGCGTTTGACGTGGCCGTACCCATCTGCACGGTGATCGGATTCCCCTTCGGATATAGCGTTACGGCGGCAAAGGTCGCTGAAACCGAGCAGGCCGTTCGAGAGGGTGCATCCGAGATCGATATGGTTATTAACATTGCTGATGTGAAAAACCATGACTTCGCTGCAGTGGAAGCAGAGATCGCCGCGATCCGGCGCGCGGCGCCTGACAAACTGCTCAAGGTGATCGTGGAAACCTGTTATTTGGATGAGCAGGAGAAGCGGGCATTGTGTGCCATAGTTACGAATGCCTGCGCAGATTATATCAAAACCTCCACCGGCTATGGAACGGCGGGAGCCACGCTGGCGGATATCGAGCTATTCCGGCAATGCGTGGGGCCGGGCGTGCGCATCAAGGCAGCCGGCGGCATCCGCAGCGTAGAAGATATGATCTTCTTGTTGCGCGCCGGAGCGGATCGCCTCGGCAGCAGTTCCGCCCTACGCTTGCTCTCTGGTGAAGAGGCCGGTGCATACTGAACGTGCGTTGCCTGCTTAACGACATACAGCGAGATACCACGCCCGGCGCATTTGCCGGGCGCTTTTTGTTCTGCATTGCCCGCGGCAGGCGTAATCGCTGATATGGAAAAAAGTTATGACCATTTTGCAATATAAGCTTGATACATAACTATGAATTTGATATAACTTGCATATAGGACAGAGTCATCATAACAACTTCAGAAAACCAATTGAGGAAAAAGAGACATGGTCGGTATTTTAGTCGTTTCTCATGAACCGCTAGCAAGCGCGCTCCTTGAGAGCGCAAAGATGATTATGGGCGATACGCTGCCGCAATGCGACGCGCATACGCTTATACTTGGGCAGGATCTTGATGCGTTTGAATCTGAGCTCCTCCGCAAAGCGGCAATGCTCGACGGGGGGGAAGGCGTGCTCGTTCTGGCCGATCTGTTTGCGGGAACGCCCGCTAACACGGCCATGCGCGCGATGCGGGAGCGCACGCTTGCGCTCGTTTCCGGCGTGAATCTCGGCATGCTGATCGAGGCTCTTTCATGCCGCGAAGGCGCGTCGATAGACGAAGTGCGCGACGCCGCCCTCGAAGCGGCGCACGCGTCCATTGTGGATATTGGCGGCAAGCTGCCGCAGGGGAGGTAAGCAATGAAAAACCTGGCATTGGCAAGAATAGACGACCGTTTGATCCATGGGCAGGTGATGACGCAGTGGGTGAGATACCGTAGTTTTAACACCATTCTGATTGTGGATGACGCCGTTGCCAAGGATACGTTTCTTGCGCAGGTAGCCATCATGGCGGTACCCCGGGAATTTGCGGGCAAGGTTTGTTCCGTTGAGGATGGCGCCCGTTATCTGCTTGAAGAAGCGGGCGGCGAGAGAATTTTATTGCTGGTAAAAACACCGGAAACCATTGAAGCGCTTACGGAAAGCGGCGTTGCGGTTCCAGAGCTAAACGTAGGCGGCATCGGCATGCGCCCGGATCGAAAAAAGATATATCGAAACATCGCGGTTTCCGACGTGGAAAAGGACGTCTTCAGACGTCTGCTTAATAAGGGGATGCGGATCACCGTACAGATGGTCCCTACCGATAGCGCTATCGAGATCTCAAAATTGCTGTAAAAGGAGAAGGAAATGACACTCGTTCAAGCAATCCTGGTCGGACTGGTCTATTATATGGGCAGTTCGTGTTGGCTGAACGGCTACCTAACCGTAACGCGGCCGTTCATTGCAGCAACGTTGGTGGGCATCATCATGGGCAACCCTGTTCAGGGGGCAATCATTGGTGCCAACATTCAGATGATCTACATGGGGTGGATGTCGGTGGGCGGTTCGCAGCCCACGGATGCGTGCCTTGCGGGCACGCTGGCCACGGCGTTTGCGCTTGGCTCCGGCCTGGAAACCAGCGTGGCGCTAACCATGTCCGTTCCGCTGGGCATCCTCGGCGGCATCGTGTGGATCGGCCGCAACACTCTCAACGTATTCGTTATGCACTTGGCTGACAAACCCGCCGCAAACGGCGAATGGCAGAAGTTCTTCGCGCTCAACACGCTGGCGCCGCAGCCGGTGCTGCTGCTCATCACGGCCGTCCCGGTCACGCTGGCCGCCTATTTTGGCACGAGCGCCATTTCGGGTGTGCTCGATTTTGTCGGCAATAATGTGCTCGGCGTGCTCGCAACCATTGGCGGCGTGCTTCCGGCAGTCGGCATCGCGCTCAACTTGAAGATTATCATGAAGCCTCGCGTCGCTCCCTACTTTTTCCTTGGATTCTTCCTGGCGGCATATTTCGGCCTGTCGCTGGTGGCTCTCGCGGCCATCTCCGCCTGCGTTGCCGCGCTTTATTTCTTGATTGACAGCGAAAAGACGGCAAAGGAGGCGTGAACATGGAAAAAGCGGCAAAAAGGAGCGATCTCGACGTTTCGCAGTCTCTAATTAGCAAAAAGGATCTTGCCTGGGCATGTGTAAAATGGTATCTATTCGCTTGGCAGTGCGTTAATTATGAGCGCTTTGTAAGCCTGGGCTTTACTAGCTCGATCAACCACATCCTCGCCAAGTTGTATAAAACCAAGGAGGATCTTGCAGAGGCGCTGGCACGGCACATGGAGTTTTTTAACACCGAGCCATATATTGGCGTAGTTATCCTGGGCATCGTAACCGCCATGGAGGAAGAACGCGCAAAGCTCGGCAACGAGCAAGTTTCCGCCGAAGCGATCACCGCTGTCAAGACCGGCCTGATGGGCCCTCTCGCCGGTATCGGCGATACGCTCAACCAGGCGATCTTGTATCCGCTGTTCCTGGCGATCACCGTCAGTCTCACGCTGGATAGCGGCCTCGGCCTTCTTGGGCCGATCGCGTTCGTAGTCCTTAACAGCGGCGTAATGGCGGCCGAGAGCTGGTTCTTCATCAAGTACGGCTATAAGTTCGGCAAGCAGGCGGTCAGCAGGATCTTACAGGACGGCCTGATGGATAAGATCGTAACCGCAGCCGGCATTGTGGGCTGTGCTGTGATGGGCGGCCTCGCAGCCAATTATGTAAACCTAACCACCAAGCTCTCCTTCGGCACGGGCGAGGCGATGATCCGCCTTCAAAACGACTTGTTTGACGCCATCTGTCCCAAGCTGCTATCGTTGGCTGTCGTTTGGCTTTGTTATAAGTTGTTCAAAAAGAACCTCAGCCCCGTTAAGGTTATGCTGGTTTTGATGGCGGTGGTCGCCGTGCTGGCCATCATCGGTATTGTGTAAGAATCACTGGTTGTTATGAAACCCCGCGCCGCCGCATGGCGGCGCGGCAGAAAGCAAGGAGAACTATGAACTATTCTGAGAACTTTATCATCCATGAAGAAGTCGGCCGGGCGCTGGCCGAAAACCGGCCCGTAGTCGCCCTGGAAAGCTCGATCATTTCCCATGGCATGCCCTATCCTACGAACCTTGAAACAGCCTTCATGCTTGAGGATACCGTGCGCGCCAACGGCGCGGTTCCCGCAACCATTGGCGTATGCGAAGGAAAGATCGTGGTTGGCCTCACGCACGAACAGACCCGTCGCCTGGCCAATAATGCGGACGACCCTTCCTCCAAGGCGATGAAGGCCTCCGTAAAGGGCATCCCCTACGCGGTAGCCAACGGGCTCAACGCGGGTTTCACTATCGCTGCCATCATCCGCACGGCGGCGATGGCAGGTATCCGCTTCATGGCCACCGGCGGAATTGGCGGCGTTGCAAAAGGCGGAGAAGTATCTATGGATATTTCAGCCGATCTTGAAGAAATGGGCCGCACGAGTATTGCCGTTATCAGCGCCGGCTGCAAATCCATCCTGGATATTGGGCGTACTAAGGAGTATTTGGAAACAAAAGACGTGCCGGTCATCGGCATGGGATGCGATACCTTCCCGGCATTTTTCACCCCTTACAGCAAGCATCGCATTGATTACCGCATCGATGACTATCACGATGTGGCCAGGTTCCTGCACGCCAAATGGAGCATAGGTTTCCCCGGCGCGGTCATTCTTTCCAATCCCGTCCCCGCGGCGTTCGCGCTTAATGAGGATTATATCGAGGGTGCGATCGCCGAGGCATACCGCCTCTCTGTGGAGGAAGGCGTTTTGGGCGAAGAAAGCACACCATACCTGCTAGCTAAGGTCTGCGAACTGACGAATGGCGCGAGCCTGCGCACCAATGTGGAAATCGTTCGCAACAATGCGCGCGTGGCTGCTTTGGTCGCAAGGGCATATTATGATCAGGCCTGACTGTACGCTTTGTTTTTATGCGTAGGCCAGGGATGTTAAGACAGCCCAGGCCTATGCCGGCGAGGGCCGGATATGATGCAGATAGATCATGAGCGCTTGCTTCCTTTGCTGGAGATCGCCATAGAGCAGGCCGATAAGGCATCCGCCCGTGGAGACGAACCCTACGGCGCGGTGATCACCAATGCCAAAGGGTTTGTGATAGCCGCAGACGGCAACCGGGAAAACAGCCTTAGCGACCCAACCCGGCATGCAGAAATCAATGCCATTGGCCTTACCTGCGCGCGTTTGGGCACAAAATCTCTGCGGGGTTGCCTTCTTGTTTCCAATTACCACCCCTGCCCGATGTGCGCCGCCGCCATCCTGATGACGGGGATCGAACAGGTCTACACGGGATCTGCTTTTATAGGGCTCGACGCGCTGTTTTTGCATGCGGCCGACCGGGTGCGCGTACACGGCGCCGCTTGCGCGCAGCCGGGCCTGGCAAATGAACGGTGCGCAAAGCAGGTCGAGGATGGCAGAAAGCAGCTGCACAACGCCGATCCTGGCTATCGTGCGGGCCACCTTGGTGGTATTCTATAAATAACGATTCACAAAAAAGGAGGTTGCTCTTATGGCGAAACGAAGCGACGAGCGCCCGCTGTATCAGCAGGTAAAGGAGTTGATTCTGACCCGCATTGAGGAGGATCAGATGCGCCCCGGCGATCTGCTGCCCACGGAGGCCGAGCTGGAGTCGCTCTACCAAGTCAGCCGCAC
>CAZAZI010000140.1:0-5326 GCA_964489575.1 uncultured Oscillospiraceae bacterium
TTTTGCCCAGGCAGCCGTAAAACCGCGGCGCGGATGCGGCGGGGCGGTTCCCAAAGGGGGCCGCTTTTTGTTTTTATACGTATGATGTGCATCCGCAAATGCCTGCCCGGGCGTTGTGGGCATGTACAAACGCCCTCCGTAAATGGTATAATATAACGCAGTATGGATTAGGATGGTGATTTATGGACTTATCCGTTTTGAATAAGGAACAGCGCCAGGCCGTTGCGTGCCTGGAAGGGCCTTTGCTGGTGCTGGCCGGGGCCGGCAGCGGAAAAACCCGGGTGCTGACCTACCGCATCGCCAACCTCCTTGAGCAGGGCGTGAAGCCCTGGAACATCCTGGCCCTCACCTTCACCAACAAGGCGGCGGGGGAGATGCGCGAGCGCACCGAGGCCCTGGTGGGCGGCGACCCGCGCGACCTTTGGATCTCCACCTTCCATTCCTGCTGCGTGCGCATCCTGCGAATGGATATCGATAAACTGGGCCGCGAGCGCAACTTCGTCATCTACGATGCGGATGATCAGCTTTCGCTGATCGGCGGCATCCTTAAGCGATTGGAAATCAGCGATAAGGATATCCCCAAAAGGGAACTACAGGGGCACTTTTCCGATGCGAAAAATAAATCCCTCGACCCGGAGCAATATCTTAAGGACAACCCCTATCTCGACGAGGCGGTACCCCGGGTCTTTCGAGCGTACCAGAAAGCTCTAAGGGAGGCCAACGCTCTGGATTTTGACGACTTGCTTTGCCTGACCCTCCATTTATTCGAAAAAGATCCCGAAACGCTGCAAAAATACCGCCGCAGGTTCCAATATGTGCTGGTGGATGAATACCAGGATACCAACCTGCTGCAATATAAGCTGATCGAGATGCTGTGCAGGGAACACCGCAACATCTGCGTGGTTGGGGATGACGACCAGAGCATCTACGGCTGGCGGGGCGCGGATATCCGCAACATTCTGGAATTTGAAAGGGATTTCGAGGGCGCGAAGGTGATCCGCCTGGAGCAGAACTACCGCTCTACCTCCGTCATATTGGACGCGGCCAATGCCGTGATCGGCAACAACCGCAGCCGCAAGAAAAAGCGCCTCTGGACGGATAAGGCGGGCGGCGAGCAGATCGAGCTGCACATGACTCCCACCGAGCGGGATGAAGCCGCCTTCGTGTGCAAAAAGATACTCGAAGGTGTGCGCGCGGGCCGGGGCTATGGCGATTTCGCCGTGCTCTACCGCATGAACGCCCAGAGCCGCGTATTGGAATCCACCCTCATCAACTACGGCATCCCTAACAAGGTCTACGGCGGCCAGCGCTTTTACGAGCGGCGGGAGATCAAGGATATCATGGCCTACCTGCGCCTTATCTATAACCCTGCGGACGACGTGGCCCTTCGGCGTATCATCAACGTGCCCAGGCGCGCCATCGGCGAGGCCACCGTGGGCGAGCTGAGCGCCGCTGCCGAGCGCCGGGGCACCTACATGCTCTCCGTAGCGCTGGATGGGGAAGGCTTGCAGCCCCGCACGGCCCAGAAGCTGCGGCTCTTTGCCGATACTATGGGCGAATTTATCGCCCTAAGCGAGCTTATGCCCCTTTCGGATTTCACGGCGCAGCTGATCGCCGCGCTGGAGTATGAGCAATTCCTCAAGGCGGAGGATAAAAAGGGCGAGATCGAAAACCGCATGGACAACCTGCGCGAGCTGATCGGCAACATCAAAGAGATCGAGCGGGATGTGCCCGAAGGGGAAAGCGCCCTGGCGGCTTTTTTGGAGAACGTGGCCCTGGTATCCGATACGGATTCGCTCGATAGCGGCGGCGGAGCCGTGGCCCTGATGACGCTGCACAGCGCCAAGGGCCTGGAATTCCCGGTGGTCTTCCTTTGCGGCATGGAGGAAAATATCTTCCCCACCTCCCGCGCCCGCAACGACCTGGCTTCCTCCGCCATGGAGGAGGAGCGCAGGCTCTGCTACGTGGGCATGACGCGGGCGGAGGAAAAGCTCTACCTGCTGCACGCCCGCCAGCGCATGCTCTTCGGGGATTACGCCTTCAACCGGCCCTCCCGCTTTTTGGAGGAGGTGCCCGCCAATCTCTTGTGGCGGGAGGAAGAGGCGAAGCCCGAGCAGCCCCGCCAGCACACGAAACATGTTGCTCCGGCCAGGCCCGCCTACGACCCGGGCTTTGGCGTGAAGCCCGCCGTTCCGGCGGATCTGCCGCCCAGGGAGGAAAAGAGCTTCGAACTGTACCAGCGCGTGAAGCACGCCAAATTCGGCGAGGGCACCGTGCTGGAGATCAGCGGCAGCGGCAGCGCCATGACCGTGACCATCGACTTCCAGCAGGCGGGCCTGAAGAAATTCGCCGCCGCCTACGCGCCCATCACAGCGGCGGATTGAGCCGCCGGCCAAGGAGATACGCCATGCAGGAGAGAATGCGCGCCCTTACGGACAGGCTGAACGAGTTGGCCCGCGCCTATTATGTGCAGGACGCGCCGTTGGTGAGCGATGCGCAATACGACGCCCTCTTCGACGAGCTTTTGGCCCTGGAAGAGCAGGCAGGCTTTGCCCTGCCCGATTCCCCCACCCGCCGGGTAGGCGGGGAGCCGCTTTCCGCCTTTGCCCCCCACACGCATCTTGCGCGGCTTTGGAGCCTGGATAAGGTACGCGCCAAGGAAGACCTTTTTGCCTGGGCGGAGCGCGCCGAGCGGCTTTTGGCCGCTGCGGGCCTCGAGAAGCCCGCGTATGCGCTGGAATATAAATTCGATGGGCTTACCGTGAACCTCACCTATGAAAACGGCCTGCTGGCGGCCGGGGCGACCCGGGGCAACGGCACGGTGGGGGAGGCCATCCTGCCCCAGATCAAGACCATCCGCTCCCTGCCGCTCTCCATCCCTTTCAAGGGCCGCATGGAGGTGCAGGGGGAATGCTATATGCGCCTTTCCGTGCTGGAAGCTTTCAACCAAACGGCTGCAGAGCCGCTCAAAAACGCCCGCAACGCCGCCGCCGGGGCCTTGCGAAACCTGGACCCGCAGGTGACCGCCGGCCGCAGGCTGGATTGCGCCTGCTACAACGTGGGCTATATCGAGGGCCTGGAGCTTGGCGACCAGGCGCAGATGCTGGAATTTTTACAGGAGCAGGGCTTCCCGGTGAGCGCCTATGTGCGCTATGGCGCGGATATCGCCGCGATCTACGCGGCCATCGAGGAAGCGGAGGCGCAGCGCGGCAGGCTGGATTTTCTCATCGACGGCATGGTGGTCAAGGTGCGCAGCTTTGCGCAGCGGGCCGCGCTGGGCAATACGGATCGATTCCCCCGCTGGGCCATGGCCTTCAAATTCGCCGCGGAGGAGACCACCACTACGGTGCTTGACGTAACGTGGGAGGTGGGCCGCACGGGCAAGCTTACGCCCCGGGCCTATCTCGAACCGGTGGAGCTTTGCGGGGCCACCATCCGCCACGCCACGCTCAACAATTGGGATGATATAAAGCGCAAGCGCATCGGCATCGGCTCCGAGGTATTTTTGCGCAGGTCCGGAGATGTGATCCCTGAAATCCTGGGCGCAACGCCTGCGGATGAACCCAAGGCTGCCATTGAAAAGCCGGAGAGGTGCCCGGCCTGCGGCGCGCATGTGGAGCATAGGGGCGTGCACTTATATTGCACCAATTCGCTCTCCTGCCCGCCCCAGATCGTGGCGCGGCTCTCCCATTTCGCCTCCCGCGAGGCCATGGATATCGAAGGCTTTTCCGAAAAGACGGCGGCCCAGATGGTGGCGGAGCTGGGCTTTAGCGCCATCCCGGAGCTGTACACGCTCAAGCGGGAGCAACTTGCCGGCCTTTCCGGCTTTGGCGATAAGCGCATGGAAAACCTGCTGGGCGCGATCGAATCCAGCAAAAAACCCAGGCTGGGCGCCTTCCTTTTCGCCATCGGAATCCCCAACGTGGGTGCGAAAACCGCCCGCGACCTGGCCCGCCGCTTCGGCACGCTGGAATTTCTGCGGCAGGCCCCATTTGAAGAATTGGTAGCCATCGAAGACGTGGGCGGGATCGTGGCCCAAAGCATCCTGGATTTCTTTGCGGATGCTTCCATATCCGCCCAAGTGGATAAGCTGCTGGCGGAAGGCGTGGAGCCGCAAGCAGAGGAAGCGCAGGCCCGATCAAGCCCTCTGGCCGGCAAAACGGTGGTGGTCACCGGCTCGATGGAGCGCATGGATCGCAAAGAGATCGAGGCCCTCATCGAGCGCCTGGGCGGAAAGGCCGCGGGCAGCGTAAGCAAAAAAACCGCCTTGGTCGTTGCCGGGCCGGGCGCGGGCAGCAAACTCGAAAAGGCAGGGGAGCTGGGCGTACGCGTCCTTACTGAAGAAGAATTTTTTACCATGATCGGAGATACAGAGATATAGCATGCGGCTTGGTAAGCTCACCAACGAACAACTGGATTCCTTGATCCTCTCGAAATTCCGGCACATCCGGCCCGAGGTCGTCTGCTCCCCCCAGATCGGGGTGGATTGCGCGGCCGTAGATATGGGCGGCCGCCTGGCCATCCTCTCTACGGACCCCATCACCTCGGCGGATAAAAACCTGGGGCGGCTCACCGTACATGTGAGCTGCAACGACGCGGCGGCGGCCGGCGCGGAGCCTTTGGGCCTCCTGGTCACGCTGCTGATTCCCCCTTCGGCCACGGAAGAGCAGGTGGGCCGGGTGGCGGATGAATTGGCCGAGGCGGCAGTGCTGGCCAATGTGGATATCATCGGCGGCCACACGGAGGTAACGGATTCCGTCACCCGCATCGTTACCTGCGCCACGGTCATTGCCCGGGCAGGCGAGAATGGCCCCATCCTGCCCTCCGGCATGCAAAGCGGCCATGATGTGGTGATGACCAAGTTTGCCGCGCTTGAGGGCACGGCCGTGATCGCGGAGGATTTTTACACCCGCCTTGCGGGCTTGACAGAGGCGGAGCTAAGCACGGCCCGTGGCTTCCTCTCGGAGGTGAGCGTGGTGGCGGAGGGCCTTTATGCCGCCGCGCACGGGGCCACGGCCATGCACGATGTGACGGAGGGCGGCGTTTTTGGCGCGGCCTGGGAAATGGCCCAAGCTTCGGGCTGCGGCATGGAGCTATTTGAAGCGGCCATTCCCGTGCACCCTGTAACGGCCAAGGTCTGCGCTCTGCTGGGCCTTGACCCTTACCGCCTGCTCTCCAGCGGCAGCATGCTTATCGCATGCCCGGATGGGGCGGCCATGTGCCGGGGGCTTGGCGAGCTGGGTATCCAGGCGGTTTGCATCGGCAAAGCCGGGGGCGAGGGCGTGCGCCTATCCTCCGGCACAATTGTGGAGCCGCCGGAGGCGGA
>CAZAZI010000141.1:0-5237 GCA_964489575.1 uncultured Oscillospiraceae bacterium
CCTGCACGGCCTGGGTGATGGCATATTTGGCCAGAACCTCGGCATATCCCGGCGCCGTATAGCCCAATATCAGCAGGGGCCTGGCGAGGCCCGCCTCCCGCAGCTCCACGGCCTCGGCCAGGCAGGCCACGGCAAAGGCATCCGCCCCGATGGACTGGAGGTAGAGGCCGCAGCGCACGGCGCCATGGCCATAGGCATCCGCTTTGATGACGCACATCACCTTTTTGCCGGATTGCGCTCTCGCGTACTCGAAGTTATGCCGCAGCGCGCCAAGGTCGATTTCCGCCCAAGCGCGCGCGGTGGGTAGAAGATGATCCATCATCCGCCTCCTTGAAAGATAAAGATAATCAGGCATCAAAAACCGGCTGCTATTGCGTTTTATTGTAGCCTTCTTCGGCTGCTTTTGCAAGGCCCGCAAGCCCGGTCCGCCGCAACTTTGGCTTGTCTCCGCCGCCTTAGGGTGTTAGGATAAAGGAAGGAAATTATTCCCGCATTGCTTATTTTCAGGAGGATATTTTTATGGAGTCGACAACCACGTCCACCGCAATGAAAGCCAAGCCCGTTGTGGCGGACCCCGCGGCCGAACAGCTCAAGCTGCTCAAGAAGATCCACTTCATGGGCGTTGTGCGCACCATCGCCTGCCTGCTGGTATGCCTGATATTGGCCGGCAGCGCCCTCTACGTGCTGCCCGGGATGAACCAGCTGGTGGGCAGGCTGAACGTGGTCGTCGCCAACCTGGAGCAGATCGATATCAACCTGATGACCCAATCTGTGACCAACCTGGCCGTGACCGGCACCGAGGGAATTGAAACGGCCCTGGGGCAGGTGAGCACGGCGCTTGAAACCATCAACCGCCTGGATATCGAGGGCCTCAACAAGAGCATTGCCGACCTGGGGGCCGTGGTCGAGCCCCTGGCCAATCTTTTTGGCAAACGGTAATGACCACCACCAACGCCATGCGGCTTCTAACCCAGGCGGGCATCGCCTATGAACCCCTGGCCTATGCTTACGACGAGAGCGACCTTTCCGGCACGCACGCGGCTGCGGCCCTGGGCCTTGATGCGGACGCTACCTTCAAAACGCTGGTGCTGCGCGGGGAAAAGGCGGGGCTGTTCGTATGCTGTATCCCCGTGGCGGAAGAGGTCGATCCCCGCAAGGCCGCCAAGGCCATGGGCGAAAAAAAGGCCGAGCTGCTCCACGTGAAGGAGCTGCTCGGCGCCACGGGCTATATCCGGGGCGGCTGCTCGCCCGTGGGCATGAAAAAGCGCCTGCCCACCTTCATCGATGAAACGGCCCAGCTTTTCGAGCGCATCGCCGTGAGCGCCGGGGCGCGGGGGCAGATGCTCTTGCTGGCCCCGGATCAATTGGCCGCCTATGTGGGCGCGGGCTATGCGCATCTAATCAGGATTGACTACGCTTAAAGGAGCCAAACACACGGAAGTTTGGCTCCGCCTATTTTAGCTATATTCCCCTGCGGTAAAGGATGTAGGAATAGGCCATGGGCACGGCGGCGGAAAGGATGATGGCCGGGAACAACAGCCACCAGAGCCCCGGCAGCGCGCATAGCAGCAGCAGAACGCCGCCGATGGTGAAGCAATAGCCGCCGATGCGGTGGGTACGGTTCCAGTTTTCCTCGCTGTTAAGCGTCCAGGGGGTTTTGATGCCCATGGTGTAGTTCTGGCGGCACTTGGGCAGGTAATTGCCTATGGCGATGAACAGGCAGCCGCACAGCAGCGGCACCAGCACCTGCACCCGCACGGCTACGCCCAGCACCACCAGGTAGGTGATGGCCATGAGGAAAAGGGTGAGCACCGGGATGCTCCAATAGCTGATCTGCTTGAGGATCCGGGGCATATTGGCCGCCTTGGGGTCCTTATCCAGCATGAAATGCACCAGCAGGTTCATCAGCGCCATAAAAAACGGCAGGCCCAGCACGGCCATGGCCCTGGAGCCGTAGCCGTCGATCTCGCCGGCAAAATTCCAATGGGTAGGCACCTGCTCGGGCAGCTTATCCCATAGCAGCAAGCCGGCCAGCATGGGCAGCAGGCAAAGGGCCGTCGTCAAGATCATCGTAAAATTAAGCTTCTTCATTCTCTTTTCCTCCAGCAAAGCCTTTCGCCCAGAGCAGCAGCTCTTCAAAAACCGAGGCGTTCAACTCGTAATAGATATAGTTTTTATGCTTGTTCTCCCGAATGAGGCCGGCCTTTTTGAGCTGGGAAAGATGATAGCTCACCGTGGCTTGGCTCATTTCAAAGCGGCCCGCGATATCCCCGGCCCGCATGGAGCCGCCTTTGAGCATCTCCAATATCTCCCGCCGGGCCGGGTCGCCCAGGGCTTTAAACGTCTCCTTGATGGACATCCGCCCTTGCCTCCTTCCCGCTGCGAAGGTAGCAGAGGGCGCCCAGGGCCAGCAAGGCCCAGCCGCCGATCAGGCCGGTCATCATGGGGCCGATGAAGGGGCTGTTCACGCCCAGCGCAAAGTAAACGGGGGTGGCGGTGATGGCGTTGAGACCGCTATGGGCCATGGCCGCGGGCCACACGCTGCCCGTGTGGAAGGTCAGGAATGCCGCAAAGGAACCCATGGCCAGGCAGAAAACCACCATCGCCAGAATGCCCAATACGGGCCAGCCCCAATACCCCGTGCCGTAATTATGCCCCATGGCGATCATAGGCGCGTGCCACAGGCCCCAGACCAAGCCCGAAAGAAGGATGGCCTTGCGCTGGCCGCAGAGCCCCGCCAGCTTGGGCAAAAGATAGCTGCGCCAGCCCAGCTCTTCCCCCAGGGTGAAGGGCACGTTGATGATTGGCCCCAGCAGGAGGCCCTGAATCAGCTGTACGCCCATCACCAGCGGGATCTGCGCTTCGGCGATGCCCGCCTGCGAGAGCGCCGCCTTCATGGCCCCGCCGCTCGGGTCGAACCGGCCCGGAAAGATGAGAAAATAGGCGACGGCGCCCAGCAGCATGCAAAGGGTTGGGCCGAAGAAGGCGGCCAGGTACCACTTCCATCCGCCGTTTTTTGCCCCTAATCCCCAGCCCATCATGCCAAAGCCCTCCTTGGTGAAGGCGCGCGCCAGGAGGGAGGCGAGGGCGGGAATGAGCATGCAGGCCATCAGATAAAAGCCGCTCAGGGCATCCCCATAGCGCATGCCCGCCAGCGTCAGGATCAGCCCCGGTACCCAGGTTAGGCCGAAGGCCAGCGCGATGAAAAGCCAAATTCGTTTCTTTTCCAGCATATATAGCACCTCTTTAGAAATCTATCTAAACATAGTATATGCAAAGGCGAAATCCCTGTCAACGGTATTTTGATATAAATCGAAATAGAAGCCAAAGGGTTGACAAGGGAGCTATGAATATGCTATCTTCTGGCTGAGAAATAAGGATTTGAGGTGGGAGGATGAAATAAACATCTTGCTGTGGTTCCCGGTGGAGGCCGCGTGGGGCATAGGCCCCGGCGTTGCCCTGCCAAGGCATAGCAGGATGGTTGTTTCGTTCGCCGCATTTCGGATTAGCGGGGGCCTTTGCTCCTATGCTCCGCCGCGGGGATGCAGCCTGTATCCTGCGGAAAGGAGCTTTTTTTGGCTTTGATCGAGATTGTGGCGCTGTCCTTTGGTTATGAGGGCAGCTATGAAATGGTATTTGAGAATTTGAGCCTGCGGCTGGATAGTTCCTGGCGGCTGGGCCTGGTGGGCCGCAACGGCCGGGGCAAGAGCACGCTGGCCGGCCTTTTGAGCGGCCATCTGATTCCCCAGCGGGGCCGGGTCAGCGCCCCGGGCCTGACCATGGCGGCCTTCCCGCCCGCCGTGGCGGAGGCGGACGGCATGACCTTAGATGCCCTGCGGGCGTTGGCCCCGGCGGCGCAGGATTGGCAGCTTTTCCGCGAAGCCGGGCTGCTGGGCCTGGATGAGGGCGCGCTCTACCGGCCGTTATCCACCCTTTCGGGCGGGGAGCGCGTGAAGGCGCTGCTGATTCCGCTGTTTTTACAGGAGGGGTGCTATCCCCTGCTGGATGAGCCTACGGCCAACCTCGACCTGGAATCCCGCCAAAGCGTGGCGAAATACCTTGCAACCAAGCGCGGCTTCCTGCTGGTATCCCACGATCGGGATTTTCTGGACGGCTGCGTGGATCATATCCTGGCTCTCAATAAGAGCGGCCCCGAAATCTTAGCAGGGGATTTTTCCACCTGGTATGGGGAAAAGGAGGCGCGGGATAGGGCGGAGCAGGCGCAAAACCAGCGTTTGCTGCAGGAGATCGGCCGGTTGGGGCAGGCGGCCCGGCGTACGGCGGATTGGTCGGATAAGGTGGAAGCCACAAAGCAAGGAACCAAGAATTCCGGCGTTAAGCCGGATAGGGGTTATATCGGCCACAAATCCGCCAAGATGATGCAGCGGGCCAAATCCATCGAAGCCCGGCGCAGCGCCGCCCTGGAGGAAAAGTCCGCCCTGCTTCGGGATGTTGAGCGGGCGGACCCGCTTAAGCTAACGCCGCTTCTCTACCGCAGCACCACGCTGCTGGCGCTGGAAGAGGTCTCTATCCACTACCCCGGCAATGAACCCACGCCGCCCGTCTCCTGTGCGCTGCAAAGCGGCGCGCGGTTGGCCCTGCGGGGCCGCAACGGCAGCGGCAAGAGCAGCCTCCTGCGCCTTATCGCCGGGGAGGATGTACCGCACGAGGGCCGTGTGCGCCTGGGCGGCGGGCTCATCCTTTCCTACGTGCCCCAGCGTACCGACTGCCTCGCCGGCAAGCCCTTGGATTACGCCCGCGATATGGGCCTTGATGAAACACGCTTCCTCACCATCCTGCGCAAGCTGGATTTTGAGCGCGTGCTTTTCGAGCGGGATATGGAGGGCTACAGCCAGGGGCAAAAGAAGAAAGTGCTGCTGGCCCAAAGCCTTAGCCGGGATGCGCACGCCTATCTTTGGGATGAGCCGCTGGGCTATATCGATCTTTTCTCCCGCATCCAGCTACAGGAGCTTATTTTGCGCTTTGCGCCCACCCTCCTGTTTGTGGAGCACGACGGCGCGTTCCTTAGGGCCGTGGCCACAGAGGAGGTCTGGCTATAGCCCTGCACCTACGCAGAGTGCGGCCTTGCGCAGACGGCGAGATGGGGCC
Source organism: uncultured Oscillospiraceae bacterium (assembly GCA_964489575.1). Classification (GTDB taxonomy): domain Bacteria; phylum Bacillota; class Clostridia; order Christensenellales; family CAG-138; genus Pelethousia. The sequence continues at coordinate 5,110 of CAZAZI010000141.1, forward strand.
CGGCCTTGGTTGCCGCTGTTTGGGGAGAAGGCCGTTTGTTGCGTTGGGTTAGATGGAGGGGATGTTGGCTTGGGCGTTTTTACTGCGTCCCTATGCAAAGAAGGGAAAAGGCGTTGGGCCTGCCCGCG
>CAZAZI010000142.1:0-5215 GCA_964489575.1 uncultured Oscillospiraceae bacterium
GCCTTCCTGTGCAAAACGCTCGATTGTATAGATAAGATTGTCCGTAATTGTATTTTCCAGCAGCAAATCGCTGTTGCTGCCGATCTCGAAGGTTTGCGGCACTGGCGCAACAGCGGCCTTTTTAAGAAGCCGATCCAGCATTTGCTCACGGTTAACAAACAGGCGGAGATAGGAGCATTTGTTATAATTACATACCAGATAACAATATAAGCACATCGCCCGGCAGCCTGAGGAGGTATATGGTACCAGCCAGTCGGAAACCTTGTGGTTTGGTACATACTTGTGTGTTTTTCTCAGGCCTATGATGAGATGGCGCTTTAACTTCGGAAAATCACGATTTCCCGCCGCTGCCAGCGCGGGTATATGATTATGATTTTCTATTTCCGTCCAAGGCAAAGCTGCATATTTAAGCCGGAGCATTTGCCCCAATTCGTAGTTAAGCGCGGTTGGTTCATAATAGACCGCATCAAAGAGCATTTTCATTTTTCTCCATCCTCCTAAGAAGATATAGTATCCTTAAATCGTCGATACTATTTTAGGATAAGATCTAATGACGCAATCCCCATTTACTTCACGCTAAAGCCTCTAAAGAATATGAAGCGTTGAATTTGTCCTTATGAACACCCGCACCGGCAGAGAGTACATCCAATATTACGGCCCTGTATGAAGGTCTCTTTTTGTTTTTAAGCTTGTGTATATTCAATTCTAAAAGTCTTTGGTTGGATAAAACATCGTAAAGCTGTTGTATCAAATCAAAAACGGGCTGGTGATAGCCCGCTCCTGTCAATCTTTGGGCCGCATCGGCCCTTTGCTTTTGCGCAAACTAGGGCTATGGTCATCCTGTTTGTGCGCGCTATCATTCTATATCTGCTGGTGTTTGTGGCCATCCGTATGACGGGCAAGCGCCAGCTTAGCGATTTGCAGCCCTTCGATCTGATCATCACCCTGCTTTTAGCCGAACTGGCCAGCGAGCCCGCGGCCAATATGGGCATCCCGCTGCTCTATGGCGTGGTGCCCATTCTGGCCTTATTTTTGACGCACCAAGCCGTATCCTTCCTTTCCCTTAAATCCGCCGGGCTACGGCAGCTGCTCTGCGGCAGTCCCCTGCTGCTGATAAGCCGCGGCGTGGTCAACGAGCAGGCCCTTAAGGATGCGCGCTATACCCTCAACGACCTGATGGAGCAGGTGCGCGCCAAGGATATTTTTGACCTGGCGGAAGTGGATTACGCCATTTTGGAGACCAACGGCGATCTTTCCATCCTGCCCAAGGGCGCTAAGCAAGCGCCTACCTACGAAGCGCTCTCCCTGCCCCCGCCCCAAACCGCGCCCCCTTTTCTGTTGATCCAGGATGGTAAAGTGCATCTCGATGCCCTGCGCCAGGCCGGCTTTAGCTTGCCCTGGCTGGAGGCCCAGCTCAGGCGGGCGGGCGTTGCGGGCGTTGGGCAGGTACTCTTCGCCTTTCTTTGCGGGGATACGCTGCACCTGCAATGCAAGCAAAAATATGGTGGGTTCGTCCGCTTTGTGGATATCCGGGGCGGCGCGGCATGAGCAGGCGCACCGGCTTTCCCTTGGCCAATACCATCATCACCGCGCTGGCGATCCTGCTGATCCTCTTTCTTTTGACCGTGCCCCGCCGCTTCCTCACCGGCGTAACGGACAAGCTGCGCACAGCCGCCCGGGAGGCGCAATACGCCGTTTTGCGGGATGATCTTACCACTGCGGATGAAGCTATCGCACGCATGTGCGCCGATTTTGCGCAAGCCGAACAGCCTCTCAAGCTTTTTTTAAACCATGTGGAGGTAGACGAACTCCGAGCAGCCCTTCATACCGCCCGGGATCTCACGATGATCGACGAGAGCGGCAATTTGCTGACCGAGCTGCAAATTGTGCTGCGCATTGTGGATTATTGGGATGCTACGGAGACTTTGAGCTTCTATAATCTGTTTTAAGTTAAGTCGCCATTCATTTGCTACATGATCTCCCCGCAGATGTTCTCGCGCATCAGCGCGCGGAGGGATTCCATATCCTTGGCCTGGGCCAGGGCCCACATGAGCTTGGTCACGGCGGCCTCGGTTGTCATATCCCCCGCGGAGATCACGCCCGCCTCCCGCAGCGGGCGGCTGACCTCGTAAACATCCGGCGTGCTGGCCTCGTAGAGGCATTGGGAAGTGAGAACCACGGGGATGCCTAAATCCATAAGCCCCCGCAGCGCCTCGGCGTGATCTCTGCGGAAATTGGAAACGCCGCCCAAGCCGAAGGCTTCTACCACCACGCCCTTCACGCCGCAGGAGGAGAGGATGGAAAGCTGCTGGGCTGTGGTGCCCGGAATCAGCTTAACCAGGGCCACATTGGGCTCGATATCCGAGTAATATTCGAAATGCCGCCCTTCTTCCTCCGGCTGCGCCAGCGTCAGGTCGATGAAGCGGCCGTCCACCACCGTACCCACATAGGGCGCGTTGATAGATTCAAAGGCGTTGAGGGAGGTCGTACGGGTCTTCACGGCGCGGCAGCCGCGCATCACCGCGCTGCCAAAGCAGATGTAAACCCCGCCGGGCAGGCGCTGGGCAGCCAGCAGGGCATGGGCCAGGTTAGCCCGCCCATCGCTATCCGGCCGCACGATGGGCCACTGCGAGCCCGTGAGCACCACGGGCAGCGGCAGGTTTTGCAAAAGGAAGGTGAGCATGGAGGCCGTGTAGGCCATGGTATCCGTGCCGTGGGTAATGACCACGCCGTCGTAATCCCCCATGTTGAGCAGCACGGATTTGGCCATGATCTGCCATTCCTCCGGCTGGATATTGGAGCTATCCATATTGAACAGGTCGATGCAATCCACCGGGCAGGGCAAAACGGGCAGGCAGGAAAGCAGTTCCTGCGCGCAAAGGCCAGGCGCCAGCCCATCGGGAGAAGGTATGCTGGCAATGGTGCCGCCGGTAGCCATGAGCAAAATGCGAGACATAAGAAAGCCTCCTTGCATTGGTTATAATTTGACGCTATACTGAGAAAAGTGGCGATTAATATCCTTGCCCTATTATATCATATCTGCCGGAGGACGACTATGCAGCTCAACTACAAACGAACCATTCTTTTGGGGCTTGCCTTTTTCTCTATTTGCGCCTTTTGGCAGATGTACGACAGCATCATCCCCCTCATCCTCAAAAACACCTTTGAATTGGGGGATACCGTTTCCGGCTTTGTCATGTCCCTCGATAATATCCTGGCCCTCTTCATGCTGCCCCTCTTCGGCGCTTTGAGCGATAAGGCGGGCCGCCGCATACCCTTTGTCATCGGCGGCACGGTGCTGGCGGTTGTCCTTTGCATCAGCCTGCCGCTGTTCGACCGGCCGGGCCGCCTGGGCCCCTTCATGATTGCCCTGGGCCTGCTGCTCATCGCCATGGGCACCTATCGCTCCCCGGCAGTGGCCCTCATGCCGGACCTTACGCCCAAGCCCCTCCGTTCCAAAGCCAATGCCGTAATCAACCTGATGGGCGCGCTGGGCGGCGTGTATACCCTCCTTGCCACCAAGGCGCTGGTCAAGCAGCCCAATGGGGGCCCGCCCAATTATTTGCCCCTCTTCATCGCCGTGGCCGCCATCATGGCGCTAAGCGTATTGCTCCTGCGCCTTACCATCCGCGAGGACGCCATCGAGAAGGCGGCGGATGAGCCCGACGAAGTGGAAGACGCCGCCGCCGGGGATACGCCCCTCGCCCCCCCTGTGCGCCGCAGCCTCTTTTTGATCCTGGCCTCCGTGGCCTTCTGGTTTATGGGCTATAACGCCGTAACCTCGGCCTTCACCAAATACGCGGAGGTGGTTTGGGGCCATGGCGTGGGCCAGGCCAGCACCTGCCTGCTGATCGCCACGGCCGGGGCTGTGATTTCTTATATCCCCATCGGCTTTATTGCCAGCCATATCGGCCGCAAAAAGACCATCCTCGTCGGCGTGGCCGTGCTGGCAGCCTGCTTCGCCGCCGGCGGCTTCATCGCCACCAATTTCAGCACTTCCCTCTATGGCATCTTCGCCCTGATCGGCTTTGCCTGGGCCGCCATCAACGTAAACAGCTACCCCATGGTGGTAGAGATCAGCAAGCTGGGCTCCGTGGGCAAATACACAGGCTATTATTATACCTTCTCCATGGCGGCGCAGATCATCACCCCCACCCTTAGCGGCGCGCTGCTGGAGCACGTGGGCTATTACACCCTCTTCCCCTACGCCGCCTTCTGCGTGGCCCTTTCCTTTGTGACTATGTCCCTCACCCGCCACGGCGATAACAAGCCCGTGCAAAAGGGACGGCTGGAGGCCTTTGAAGAGATGTAAGGGCCCTGCGGGCGTTTGGAATGGTAAACAGGGTGGCTTTCGGGCCGCCCTTTGCTTTTTTACGGAGGCGCACGCTGGCATAGGGGCCGCGCCTGTCGACCGCATAGGGCAAAGGCCCGGCGCATACCAATGTGCGCCGGGCCTTTGCCCTCGTTTCATATCGCTCAATCCATCGCTACCGCGCCGTCGGGCACAGCGTGATATTTGGGGCTGCCGGTGCCAAGCTTGGCCTCCTCGGCGTTGCCGGCGTACTTATCGGTGTAGAGATACTCGCTGCCCACCAAGCCCGCGCCCACGTATTTGTCGAGGTAGACCTCGGCCGCATAGCTGGGCCGGGATTCGATGGTGACCACCTTGTAGCCCCTGGGGATGGTTTCATCCTCGGTATATTTCACATCCGTGCGCGCTTTTTGATCGGCGATCACGCTGCGCATTTTGTAGCTTACGCCGTTTTCCAGCGGCTTGCCGTAGATGATGAAGGTGATGTACTCCATATGGCGGCCATTCGGGTCATCCTCAAAATAGGCGAAAAGGTAAAGGGGCGCGCCAGTATCATTTATGAATTTCAAGTCGAGATCCATGGCATAATCCACGGTGGCGTCCAAGCCATGGTCTACATAATCCGAAGGGATGCTGTGGGCGCGCCGGTCCGTTACGGTAACCTTGGATTGAAGCAGGGCGTTGTAGAGGGTGGTGGAGACCTGGCAAATGCCGCCGCCGGCCTGCATGGTATATTCCTTGCCGTAGGCGATGCCCTTGGCCTCCTTCCAGCCCGTGGCCAAGGTGCGCGGGCCCACAAAGGTATTGAAGCTCCATTCCTCATCCGGGGCTACCAGACAGCCGTTGATGATGTCCGCGGCCTTATGGATGTTGAACACCCGGTTCTCGATGGTGGGGGTATCC
>CAZAZI010000143.1:0-5198 GCA_964489575.1 uncultured Oscillospiraceae bacterium
ATCCAATGCAACCGCGTAACCATCAAAAACCGCATGGTGATGGCCCCCATGGGCAATATCGACATGTGCGAGGAAACGGGCAGGCCCAACGATAAGATGCTGCAATATTTCTTCGCCCGGGCAAAGGGCGGCGTGGGCCTGATCACCACCGGCCTGGTCCCCATCAGCCACGGGGTAGACCCTTCCGTAACGGAGCTGGGCAAGCTGAGCTACTTCCCCCGCATCGACAGGAGCCGCACCGTGTTCGCGGGCTGGCGCGATTTGGCCCAGGGCTGCCATGCCTACGGCAGCAAGATCTTCATCCAGCTAACGCCGGGCCTCGGCCGGGTGGGCAACCCGCAATGCCTGATTAACGAGCTGAAATTCCCGGTTTCCGCTTCTTTTAACCCGAATTTTTACATCGCGGATATTCCCTGCATGCGCCTTTCGGATGGCAAGCTCAAGCGCATCATCAAAAACGCGGGCCAGGCCGCCGCGGACGCGCAGGTTAGCGGGCTGGACGGCGTATACCTCCACGGCCACGAGGGCTACCTGCTCGAGCAGCTGACCAACCCCGCCTTCAACCGGCGCAGCCTGGGCCGCTATGCCAACTGGCAGCGCTTCGGCCTGGATCTGATCGAAAACATCCGCAAGCGGGTGGGCCCGCATTACCCCATTATGTACCGCATCGATTTAAGCCTCGCCTTGAATGAGACCTATGGCGAGGCGCGCATGAAGGGCGAAAAGAGCCTGCGCAAATTCACCAACGGCAGGACTGTGGCCGATACCCTCGAATACATGGCCAACCTGGTCAAAGCGGGCGTAGATATGTTCGACGTAGATCTGGGCTGCTACGACAACTGGTGGCTGCCCCATCCGCCGGAAGGCATGCCCGCGGGCTGCTTCCTGGAGGTTTCCAAGATCGCAAAGAAATATTTCAAAGAGAAGGGCATTAAATCCAACGCCGGGCTGGAAGTGCCCGTCGTGGCCGTGGGCAAGCTGGGCTATCCGGATATTGCCGAACAGGCCCTGCGGGATGAGATGTGCGATATGGTAATGCTGGGCCGTCCTCTCCTGGCCGATCCCGAATGGTGCAACAAGGCTTATCGGGGGGAGGTGGAGAAGATCCGCCCCTGCATCGGCTGCCAGGAGGGCTGCATCAACGAATTCGTGGAGGGCGGCCATCCCCAGTGCGCGGTAAACGCCCGCACGGGCTTTGAGGATGTGCTGCCGGCTATCCCCGCGCGGGCGCAGGTCAAAAAGCGCATCGGCGTAATCGGCGCGGGCCCGGCCGGGGTAAACCTCGCCCTCACGGCCTGGAAGCGCGGCCACGATGTGGAGCTCATCGAGGCCACAGGCGAGATCGGCGGCAAGATCGTGCCCGGCTGCAAGCCCAAAATCAAGTTCGACATTGAGAATTACCACCAATACCTCAAAAACGAGGTTCAGGCTGCGGATGGCCAACCCGGCTTCACCTTGCTGCTCAATACCGTGGCCTCCCCGGCCTGGATCGAGCGGCAAAAATACGACGCGGTGGTTTTTGCTATTGGCACAAAGACCGCTACGCCCCGCTTTGAAGGCGCGGATAAGATGCGCGCCGTGCAGGCGACAGACCTTTTGGCCGACCCCGCGCTTTTGCAGGGCGCGAAGAAGGTCACCGTCATCGGCGGCGGCGTGGTGGGCTGCGAGCTGGCGTATTACCTCACCTATGAGAAGGGCTGCGAGGTAACCGTAATGGAGATGCTGCCCGAATTCATGGAGGGCGCCTGCACGGCCAACCGCGGCTACCTGCTGCATTACTTAGAAGAGGCCGGCGCCAAGCTCTATAACCTGGCCAAGGTGCAGGGCTTTGGCGCGGGTACGGTAAAGGCTAAGGTCAACACCTCCAAAACCAAGCCCAACCCCTACAACACCTGGCAGCCCATCCTTCCTAAGAATATCGAAAACCCGCTGGCAAAAAAGCCGGGCGCTGAGGAAGCGCAGATAGAGGTGGAAACGGAGCTGGTGGTATACGCCATGGGCGGCAAGGCGGATGACGGCCTGTACCTGGCCGCGCAAAAGCTGCGCGCGGCCCCCGAGATGTACAACATCGGCGATAGCTTTGCCAGCGGCCGCGTGCTGGAAGCCACCCGCGCGGGCTATAACCTAGGCTGCCGCATTTAAGGCGCTTGGAAGGAGCATTGTTATGGAAACAAAAATGACCCTCACATCGGAGCAGCAGGCCCTGCTCAGTGGCGAAAAGGGCGAGGCCATGGCCAAGGTGATGAAGACCCTGGTTCGGTATGGCGAAGCCTTTGGGGCGGAAAAGATGGTGCCCGTCACCAGCGACTACGGCCACCTGGTTACCAGCTTCGGGCTGGGCGTCATGAAGCCCATCTACGGCCTGATGGATCAGCTGATCGAGGCCGGGGCGATCTCCGGGCAGAAGTTTAGCGTGGACCCGCGGCCCTTGGATAAAAATGTGCCCGCCAACGCCCTGCAAAACCTGGTGTTCAAATTCATGTACAGCGCGCAGGAAAGCTACGAGCAGCAGCTCAATAAGCTTGGGTTGCTCCAGGAGGATGCCTTCACCTGCGCCTGTTATCTGCCCGAGATCGGCAACACGCCGAAAAAGGGCGAGGTGCTCAGCTGGGCGGAATCCAGCGCCGTGGTCTACGCCAATAGCGTTTTGGGCGCGCGCTGCAACCGCAACAGCGGCATCATCGAGCTGTTTGGCTCCATTGCCGGCTGCGTGCCCTGCTTTGGCCTGCTCACGGATGAAGGCCGAAAGGCCACGTGGATCATCGAGATCAAAACCAGCGCCACGCCCGAGGCCCAAGTGCTGGGCAGCGCCATCGGCATGAAGGTGATGGAGGATGTGCCCTACATCAAGGGCCTGAGCAAGTTCATCGGCACGGAGCTTAACGAGAGCGCCTGCGCTTACCTCAAGGATATGGGCGCTGCCACGGCTTCTAACGGCGCGGTGGGGCTCTACCACGTGGAGGGCCTCACGCCCGAGGCTGTGGAGCTGGGCGAAAGCCTGATCGCAGCGGGCGCGAAAACCTACGTGATCGACGACGCGGAGCTTAGCCGTATCAAGGCCGGCTATCCCGTGATTTGGAAAAATAAAGAGGCAGAGCCCAAGCTGGCCTTTATCGGCTGCCCGCATCTCTCTTTTGCCCAGCTCGTGGATTGGACGGAGAAGGTGGAGGCTGGCCTCCAGGCCGCCGGGCGGGAAAAGGTGGCTATTCCCACGGTGTTCACCACCGCGCCCGCCGTACAGAAGGAATTCCAAAAAACGGAACATTACGCCCGCCTGCAAAAGACCGGCGTGGTGCTATCCTACATCTGCCCGCTGATGTATATGAACAATCCCCTGTGCGGCAAACAGCCGGTCATCACCTGCTCCAATAAGCTGCGCACCTACACATCCGCCAAATATATGACCAACAGCGAAATCCTCGAAGCCATTACGAAGGGGGGCAAATGATATGCGGCAATTCAAAGGGCGGCCTGTGATCCCCGGCAGCGCCAAGGCGCAGGCCCTTGTTTCCCACGGCGGCTTCAACACCCTGGCCAGCTATCAGAAAAGCCTGATGTTCGGGGACAAAAAGGGCGCCTGTTCCGATCAGAACAACCCCGATCTTTACGGCAAGCCCATGGCCGGCGCGGCCCTCTGCCTGCCGCAGACCATCGGCTCCACCACCGGCGGCATGATCCTCTACACCGCCGCGGCCCTTAACCGCCAGCCAGCCTGCCTGCTCTTCGCCAAGCCCATCGATTCGCTGGCCGCGGCCGGAGCCATCCTGGCCGATGTGTGGACGGACGCCTCCATGCCCACGGTAGATGGCCTGGGCGATGAATTCCTCGCCTACGTGCAAACCGGCATGGCCATTACCGTGGAACCGGACGGAACGGTAACCGTGGAATAACCACATAACGCACACATGCAAGAGGCCCCCGGTACGCGCCGGGGGCCTTGCTATGTTCAATAAGACTGGGAAGCTTTACGGTGCAGGATTGTTTTCATCATCGAGCGGGTAAGCGAAGAACGCATCATGCTATCACCGCCTTTGCAGCTTTATGATAGCATACGCGGCGGCGGGTACCGGCTCTTTTACTATTGCACCAAATCCTCCACCATATCCGCATACGCCTTGGTGAGGGCCAGTTGGGTATATTTGAGCTCTGAGGAAAAGGCTGTGTGGGTAGAGGCCGCACTTTGGGCCAGGGTGGCAAGCTCGCCGGAGAAAAGCGCCTGGCAGGCTACCAGCCGGGCAATGGCCGGAGCGCTATCCGCATAGGCGGCCAGGCCCGCCATATCTTCCTCCAGGGAGGAGCGGATGCTCTCCGCCGCGCTTTGGCCTTCGCCTATGCTTTGGCTATCCCGGTCAAAGGCAATGGCCGCCTCGGTGAGGGCGGCCTGGGCCGCGCGCAGGGCGGAGAAGCCGGCCTCCACGCCATCCAGCTGGCTCTGCTGGGCGCTCACCCGGAAGGTGGCCCCCGGCGCGCTGATCTGATGCACGGTGCAGTCCATGCCCTCGTTGACCAGCCGGTCTTTGACCTCCTTGGCCTCTGCCTCTACCGCATAGCCCGCGGCCAGCACGCGGTAGCGGTCCCCATCCCGCAGCACATAGCCGCCCGCGCCCTGGGCCTTGATGGTTTGCGCCTGCTTGGCGGCGTTTTCCGCAGAGGAGAACACGCCCATTTGCAGCGCATAGCAGTCGAGGGCGGGCAGGGCGATATCCGCGCTGACGGAGCTTTTATCCGTGCTTAGGCTCACCTGCTGCACATCCGCCGCCTCGGCTGGCGCTTCTTCGGCGGGCTCCCTTTTGCCCGTATAGGCTGAGAGCGCCTCAAAGGCGGGGGCCATGACCTTTTCGGCCAGCCAGGTTCCCGCGGCGCTGGCGGAAACGAGGTAGACGATGGCGGCCACCATCAGCAGGGCGATCATGGCCCGCCCGGCCCCTGCGCCCGCGCCCGTGCCGCCGGGCCGCGCCCGGCTCCTGGTTCCCCGTAAGGTGGTTCTGCGCTTTCTGCGCCGCCCAAATTCCATACCTGCGCCCCCGTTCCCTGCCATAGGTGTTGTTGCTATATGCATATTCGCACGGGGGCCTGTACAGAACAGGAAAAGGCAGGGAGCGTGCGGAAAATCAAACAGGCGGCATAGCCGCCTGTTTGAAAGTGAGTAAGCCGTAAGCCGAGTTCTGTCCGGGCGCTTGCGCGCCGTGGGTGACCAT
>CAZAZI010000144.1:0-5190 GCA_964489575.1 uncultured Oscillospiraceae bacterium
CTAGTTTGGTCGTACCGTAATAAAACAATAAAAAAGTATAATTTAAGTCATATTTGATACTTAAATTATACCGTGTTTGTCCTTATATTACAATATATTTTGTAATTTTTAATTCACAATTTTTAATATTTTTAAAATTTAGTCAAAAATGATGATTTTCATGCAAATTGGGAGTAAATTGATAAAAAGTTATGCAAATCGGGAATGGTATTCCTAATTTGCATAACCGCTTTAACTTACATTTTTTCCCGAAACATTAAAATATAGTTGCTCAATTAAATTTATAATGATAAAATATTAAATCAAACGGAGGTCTATATGAAAAAATTTATTTTTGATGTATTAACCGCAGGATTTGGAATATTTGAAAATCCTATTTATGATTATATAACAATGTCAATTATAGGTATACTAGCATTTATAATTGCATGGAATGTAGTTGGTACATTAGGATTTAGAGGCGAGTTAGGTTCAGTTACACATTGGATTGTTAGAATTTTTGCTTTTATAGCAATATGGTTTATCTTTGGAATAATTATAAAAATTGTTTTCTTTTGTATTGAAAATTGGATAAACATTTTAGTTATTGGTATTCTAATAATTATTTTTTCTATTTTAAAATATATTTCCAGCAATAACAAAAATAGTATATTAAATAAAAAAATACTGTAGTTTTAATAATAAACTTTAGTATTTTTTTATTTAATCTATAAGTTAATCAATTTTAACAACTTTAGTTGCTATTTTAGTAGAAAATTCTCTATCATGTTCTACAAATATAAGTGTTGGTTTATACTCCAATATAACATCTTCAATTTGTATTCTTGAGATAATATCTATGTAATTTAACGGTTCATCCCAAATATAAACATGTGCCTCTTCACATAAGCTTTTTGCAATTAAAATTTTCTTTTTCATACCCTCACTATAATCATCAATGTTTTTATCAAAATCATCAGAATTAAAATCTAGTTTTTTTAATATTGTCTTAAACAAAGTTTGGTTAATATTATTCTTTACAATAAAATTTTCAAGGCTTCCCATCAAATAACTTGTATCCTGATTTATATATGATATTATTAAGTTTGACCCTATATTAAGTTCACCACTATAATTTATAGATTCTCCAATTAGGATTTTTAATATACTAGACTTGCCAGAACCATTTTTTCCAATTATTTGAATCCTATCACCAACATTAACAGTAAACGAAATGTCTCTACACACTATATTTTGATCATGTTGAATTGATACCTTGTTTAAGTCAATTAATTTATTTTTATGATAATCCAATGGTAACATCTTTAAAGGCTCTTGATCTTCTAAATTTTTCAAAAGTTGTTTTTTATCATCAATGATTTTAGTTTGCCGTTTTTCAATGTTTTTAGCTAATTTCATCATTTTTGCTGATTTATGTCCAATATATCCACGATCAACGGAACTTCCTGAATTAGTAGTTCTATATTTTGTTTTCTCTATTTTATTTGACCATGACTCTTTTTGTTTAGATGCTTCAGATAATCTTTTTATGTCTTTCTTCAGCTTTTCGTTAACACCTATTTCAAAATTATCATTTTGCTGTTTATTTTCATACCAAGATGAAAAATTTCCTTTTTGTATTTCTATATTACTTTTATTTATAATTAATACATGATCTATAATACTATCTAGAAAAATACGATCATGTGAAACAACTATGAATCCTTGTTTTCTTTTTAAATATTCACTAACAACAATTCTTCCTTCTAAATCTAGATAATTTGTTGGCTCATCTATTAATAAAAATTTATTGTTATTTAAAAATAAAATTGCCAGCAACACTTTTGTTTGTTCCCCGTTTGACAAATTATTAAAATTTCTATATAAAATATCCTCATTTAAAGATAGTAAAGAAAATTCTTTTTTTATCTGCCAATCATATACTTGTTGGCATATTTGATTAGCAATATTAATTACTAATTCATTTTTGTTAGAAATAGTAAAAGGAAAATATTCAAAAGCAATATTACTTTTAATAATTCCATTGTATTCATACTTATTAAGTAGTAAATTTAAAAAAGTTGTTTTACCTCTACCATTTCTTCCTATAAGTCCGAGTTTCCAACTACTGTCTAGATTGATACTTACATTTTCAAAAATATTAACGGTTCCATATGAAAAGGTTAAATTTTGTATTTGTATAATTGCCATATCTATTCCTCCTCTAAAAATAAAATTGTAAGAAAGTTATCTTACAATTCCAATATGTGTCAAAATAGATACACTAAAAAAATGTGTATTAATTCATATATTATAATTTGGAATTTGAAATATAACTTTCTTTTTTTAAGTACGAAAAAACATATTTAATCGTTACCTTAATTTTAAAAAAGTTATATTCTCATCTTCCCACCTCATTCATTAAAATAAATAATATCATATAATTGAATTTATTGCAAATATAGTATTTTATTCATAAAAGTTTTAAACTTCTTCTTTAATACTGTAAAAATCACTAATAAAATTAAATAATTTTTCATTCTTATCATTAATTAATTCTTGAAGCAAACCTAAAAATTGTTGAAGTTCATCTTGCAAATTAATATAGTCATTGCTTTGTTTTATATCTTGTACAACAAATTTAAAATCTTCTTTATATATTTCTACTAGTTCTAACAACTTATCTTTATCTAAAATTGCAAACACATTGAATAATGCCATTACGATATTTTCTTCTTTTAAATTTTCAAATGCCTTTCCAGTAATATTGTTTAATACATATAGTAAAAATATCTTTACAAAATAAACATTAATTTTATAAATTGGGGCCATATACAAATGATTATTATTATTTTTCATTTTCACTATTATGCTTACCATTAAGCTACTATGTATAAATAATGATTGTTTTTCATAAAATTCTTCAATCAATTTTTCAAGTTTGTTATTACTAATTTCAGAAAATATTGGTAATTTTCTCTTTTTCAAAATAGATATTGCTTGATTCATAATTGATCCTGATTTTGTTAAATCTCTCTTTTCATTATTTATGATTAATAGTTTAAATTCATTATAAGCTTCTTCTTTTTCTGAAATTGCTAAAGCGGTTAATATATTTTCAAATGCCGTCCTACATAAAATAGATGAATCAACAAGAAAACCATTATTCAACAAGTTCAAACTATTGGATAAAGTTTCATATGATTGTAAAATTAAATTTATCGAATCATCACGATAATTGTCATATTTAGTATTTGTAATAGCATCTATTTGCAAATCTAAATCACAGTTTAAAGGATCTATAAAATTATCTTGTATAGCTTTTATTATATCTTCTTTTTTTAATTTAAAATCCACTTTAACCACCCTACTAAAATTATAGCATATTATGTCGATAAATTATTTTTTAAAATACCTAATATTCTGCTTTTCTCTTTACTCACACTTCCTTGTGAAATATTTAATAGATTGGATATCTCTGTTTGATTCTTACTTTCACAATCTATTCCAAATAGAGCTTTAATAATAAATTGATCAATTTTATTTAATTTTTTATTTATATATTTTCTTAATGACTCAATCATTTCAACCTTAATCATATTATCTAATATATCTTCATCAGCTGATTTTATAGTTTCAATTAATTCAATATCATCATAAATATAATCATTCAAATAAATGTAATTATATTTATTTCTTCTAAGATAATATAACATTTCATTTTTAACACAAGAAAAGGCATAAGTTGAGAATCTTATACCTTTTTTATAGTTATATGTTTTTATAGCTTTTAATAATCCGATTGATCCTTCTTGTATTAAGTCTTCCCTATCATTTTTGTTATAGTCTAGTTTTTCTAATATATAAAATATTAAATGATAGTTATCAAAAAATATTTTATTAACATTACTCATTTCATAGTTCAACATCATTCTCCTTTCACATTGTTTTTAAGCATCATAGTAGGATCATATACTATATCCATAGTTTGATTTTCATTTTTAAATTTATCTGAATTATACTTTTCTCTATATTTATCTAAATCAAATAATTTAGTTTTTTTCTTTTTCTGATTAACAGTATATTCTGATTCTATTATTTTTATTGGATAATCATCTATTTGAATAAATTTACTTCTAATTGGATTTAATCTAGTTTGTAAAAATATTCCTTCACCTAGTTTAAATTTCATTAATTCATCTGGTGTTAATAAATCCCTACCCATTAATGATGTATCATTACTAACATTTAAATCTATTTTACTTAGTCTAGTAGAAGTTGATATTCTAGATGAAGTTATAGTATATTTACCTAATCTATTGCTTATTTCTTTAGCAGTATCATTATCAGCAGTTAATAAATATATCCAATTATTACAATTGGATTTTATTGTTCCGGTTTGATCTTTATATTTTTCTTTTAATTGATCAAAATCTTGTATTATTAAATAAAACCTAATATTTCTACTTCTTGACACTGTTATTTTATTACTAAAACTTTTAATAGCTGGCATATTCGCAAATTCATCTAATACAAAATTAACTCGATAAGGTAATCTACCATCACTTTGTTCTTGAGCAAATGCAACTAAACTTTGATATGCTTGATCAACAAATAAACTCCCTAAAATATGTCGTGATTCTTTTTCATCAGGTATTACTAAAAAAACTGCTGTTTTTTCTTTACCGATATTTTCTAATTCAAAATCAGTATTACTAGTCATGTTAGCAATTCCTACATCATTAAATATTCTAAGCTTCGATGATAATACTGAAAAAATAGTTGCTCTGGTTTCTCCTTTGGCAAATCCTCCTGTTGCATAATAATTTTTAGCTAAATTACCTAATTCTCTAGAATCAAAATAGTCATCTAAAGAATTTTTCTTAGTAATCAATGTTTTAGTTCCATGCTCTACCAATAAGTTATAAATACTATTAAAATGTACTTCATCGATACTTTTAGAATCTTCTATTATCGCTAAACATAAGCCAGATAAAACTGAAGCAGATGATTCAGACCAATATGGATCTCTAGCACTAACCTCTTGACATAGTGAATAAGAAAAATCATTAATTAATTCAACTGCTTTTTCTATATTCTTTTCTTTATAATATTTATATGGTAAATATAAAGGATTCCAATAATTGCTATTACCAGGATCCCTTAAATTAATTACTTTAATCTGATAACCTTTTTCGGTTAAATAATTAT
>CAZAZI010000145.1:0-5150 GCA_964489575.1 uncultured Oscillospiraceae bacterium
CCAACATCGTGCTGATGGGCAGCGGCGAACCCCTGGATAATTACGACAACGTGGTCGAATTCCTGCGCCTAATCACGGCGGCAGAAGGCATGAACATCAGTCCCCGCAACATTTCCCTTTCCACCTGCGGGTTGGTTCCGGAGCTTTTGCGTTTTATGGAGGAAGCGCCGCATGTGACCCTCTCCGTCTCCCTGCACGCGGTGGATGACGAGAGCCGCGGCCGCATCATGCCCGTAAACAAGCGCTATGGCTTGGATGCGCTTTTGACGGCCGCTAAGCAATACGCGCAAAAGACCGGCCGCCGGGTGATTTTTGAATACGCTTTGATGGAAGGCCAGAATGCTGCAAGGCAGGATGCGGTCCGCCTGGCCGCCCTGCTCAAGGGCGTAAACTGCCATGTGAACCTCATCCCTCTCAACCCCGTGGAGGAACGAGGCCTCAAAGGCGTGAGCCGGGAGCAGGCCCACCAATTCGCCGCCTGGCTGGAAGAGAAAGGTGTGGGCGCCACGGTGCGGCGGGAGATGGGCACGGATATCGAGGGCGCGTGCGGCCAGTTGCGCCGCCGCGTGCTGCAAGAAAGAAAAGGAGAGAGCGAAACGTGAGGTATGCCGCCAAAAGCGAGCAGGGCAAGCGCATACGCAACGAGGATTGCCTGTTTATCCCGACCCGGCCCGGCGAGATCGCTCTGGCCGTGGTTGCGGACGGCATGGGCGGCCATAACGCGGGCAGCACGGCCAGCGCCCTGGCCGTGGAGACGGTGGTGGCGGAGCTAAAGCACGGGGGCCTGGGAAGCCCTGAGGATTTGATCCTCAAGTCCCTCTCTAAGGCCAACGCCGTGATCTATGATTATTCCATCACCGCGCCCAATTGCCGGGGTATGGGCACCACGCTGGTGCTGGCCATGGCCTTTAGGAGCCGTTATGTGGTTGCCAATATTGGCGATAGCCGCCTGTATTATTTCGATGGGGATTCCCTTACCCAGGTTACGGAGGATCATTCCTACGTGGCGGAACTGGTAGCTGCCGGCCAGATCACCCGGGAGGAGGCCGCGCGCCATCCCCGGCGCAATATCATCACCCGCGCTTTGGGTACCCGCGAGCAGGAACAGGCGGATATTTTTAAGGGCAGCTGGAAGGCCGGGGATATGCTCATGCTCTGCACGGACGGGCTCTTCGGCGTTCTGGAGGATGCGGAGATGGCCCGTGTACTGCGGGAGGAAGATGATTTGGAAGCAGCCTGCGATAGGCTGGTGGAGATTGCCCTTTATGGCGGCTCTACCGATAATATCAGCGTGGCGCTGATACGCAATGAGGAGGGACAATGATCGGTACGCTCCTTGGCAGCCGCTACCTGGTAGAGAGCCTGATCGGCTCGGGTGGCATGTCCAATGTCTATAAGGCATATGACCAGATGGAAAGCCGCGCCGTCGCCATCAAGATGCTCAAGGATGAGCATAGGGACGACGCGGAGTTCGTGCGCCGTTTTGCCCGGGAGGCCCAGGCCGTGCTCAGCCTTTCTCACCCCAGCATCGTGGAGAGCTACGACGTGGGCGAGGATGAAACCACCGGCGCAACCTATATCGTGATGGAATATGTGGAGGGCGGAACCCTCAAGGAGCTGATTCAGCAAAAGGGCGCCCTTTCGCCCAAGGTTGCGGTGGGCATTGCCTGCCAGGTGCTCGATGCGCTGGAGCACGCCCACGAATGGGGCATCATCCACAGGGATGTTAAGCCGCAGAATGTGATGATTACCCCCAAGGGCAAGGCTAAGCTGGCGGATTTCGGCATTGCCCGGGATACGGCCGCCACCACCCGCACCTTTGCCGGCACCAATGTGATCGGCTCCGTGCATTATATCTCCCCCGAGCAGGCCCGGGGCGATGTGGCCACGGCGGAGAGCGACATCTATTCCTGCGCCGTGATGCTCTACGAGATGCTCACGGGCCAGGTGCCCTTTGCTGGGGATAACTCCGTAGCCATCGCCCTCAAACATTTGCAGGAGGAGATCATCCCGCCCATCGAGGTAAACCCGCGCCTCCCCAGGGCGCTGAGCGATGTGGTGGTTAAGGGCACGGCTAAAACGCCGGCCTTACGCTACCCCGGCGCGGCTGCTATGCGGGCGGATCTTTTGCGGGCCCTGCGCGAGCCCCACGGCAAGTTTGCCCGCATGAACCGCATGCTCGCCGGAAGGAACCGCAAAAATCGCGGGCCGAGCCTGGGCAACATCGCCCTGGCCGTGGTGGTAGTGTTGGGCCTCTTTGCAAGCGCCTTTCTCATCGTGCAATCCCTTAGGGACCGGGATGAAGAGGGTGTGAGCGAATTCATCGTGCCCACCCTCATGGGCAAGCCCTTAGAGGAAGCCCGGGAGCTGGCTTCCCTGCGCGGCTTCAAGGTGGCGGTGGGGGATTATATCTTGAGCGAAGAATTTCCCGAGGGCCAGGTGATTTCCCAGGTTCCGGCCAAGGGTGTGAGCGGCAAGCAGGGGGATGTGATCACGGTGGTGGTCAGCTCCGGCAGCGGCGTGGCCTTGGCGCCGCCGCTGGTGGGCAAAACTTTGCAGGACGCCCTCCTGCTGCTGGCGGAAGAAGATTTGGAGCTGGGGCAGGCCCAATATACCCTAAGCGACCAGCCGGAGGGCCAGATCATCCGCCAGGAGCCGGAGGAAGGCACCCGCATGGAGCCGGGGGAGAGCGTGAATATCTGGATCAGCGGCACGGAAACGCCGGGCGTGGAAATGCCCGCCTTTACCGGCATGAGTCCTTCGCTGGCCATAGAAGCGGCCCAGAAGAACGGATTTGCCCATATCTGGGTGCGCTACATCACCCCCGAAGCCGGCATGGAAGAAGATAAGGTGCAGCGCCAAAACCCGCCTTCGGGCATGATTGCGGAGCAGGCGGCCCTGGTGGAGCTGTGGGTGAGCCGCACCTATTTAGGCGATTATGGGGCGGATATCGCTATCAATTTGGATATCGAGAATGCGGAGCAGGCCGTGGTGGTTACGGCATTGCTGGATAGCGGGGCCGAGGCCGTGCTCTTTGAGCAGACCATGGGCATAGGCAAGCAGCAGCCCATTTCCTTTACGGGCCATTTGCGCGTGCAGGGGGAACGCACCTGCATCGTTTATGTAGGCGGGGTGGAGGTTAAGCGCATCACCGCCGCCTTCAAGCCCCGCTAAGCCCATGGAAGGCCGCATCTTAAAAGGCGTCGGCAGCTTTTACACCCTGCAATGCGGGGCGGATAGCTATGTTTGCAAGGCCCGGGGCCGTTTTCGCAAGGAGGGGCTGACGCCCGTGCCGGGGGATTGGGCAACCTTTGAGATCGGTGCGGATGGCAAGGGTTATCTGCTGGAAATCCGGCCCCGCAAAAACCTGCTCCTGCGCCCGGCCGTGGCCAATGTGGATAAACTTTTCATCGTACTTGCCGCCTCCAGGCCGCAGATGGATCTGCTTTTGTGCGATAAACTGCTGATCCAATGCGGCAAGCTTGGCATAGCCCCCGTCCTCCTATGCAACAAATGCGACGAGGCGGACGCGCGTGCTTGCGAGGACCTGGCTGCTCAATATGCGCCGGCCGCCTACCCCGTGCTGGTCGTGTCCGCCAAAACGGGCGAGGGGATAGAGGCTGTGCGCGCGGCCATGGAGGGCTGCGTGAGCTGCTTTGCCGGCCAGAGCGCAGTGGGCAAAACATCCCTTTTGAATGCCCTGCTGCCGGGAATCGGCCAGGAGGTAGGGGATCTCTCCCGCAAAACCGAGCGCGGCAGGCACACTACCCGCCACGCGGAGCTCTTTCCGGCTTTTGGCGGCGCGGTGGTGGATACGCCGGGCTTCAGCCTGTTGGATATGGCGCAAATGGAGCCCTGGGAGCTTTGCGCCTTCTACCCGGAAATGGCCCCCTCGGCGGGAACCTGCCGTTTCCCCGAATGCCTGCATATCAGCGAGCCGGGCTGCGCAGTTAAGCCCCTGCTGCAAACGGGCGGCCTGCACCCGGAGCGGTACGCGCGCTACCGGGCTTTTATAGAAGATCTCAAAGAAATGAGGAAACACCGCTATGATTAAGATCGCCCCCTCCGTGCTTTCCGCCGATTATGCCAACATGGGCCAGGCCGTGGCTCGCCTGGCGGAATGGCAGGCGGATTATGTGCATTTTGATGTGATGGACGGCTCCTTCGTGCCCGCCATCACCTTCGGCCATGGCCTATGCAAGGCCCTTCGCCCCTATACCGAGCTGCCCATCGACGTACACCTGATGGTGGAGCACCCGGAAACGCAGATCGAGGCCTTTGCCGAGGCCGGCGCGAATATCATCACCATCCATGTAGAGGGGGATAGGCATGCCCACCGTACCCTCCAGCGCATCCACGGCCTGGGCTGCCGGGCGGGCGTGGTGCTCAACCCCGGCACACCGGCCTTGATGGCGGAACCGCTGCTCGAAATGTGCGATATCATCTTGGTGATGTCCGTTAACCCCGGCGCTGGCGGGCAGAAATTTATACCCGCCGTGCTGCCCAAACTGCGCGCCCTGCGCCAATGGGCGCAGGAACGGAGCTTGGCCTACGAGATCGAGGTGGATGGCGGCATCAACCCGGAAACCGCCCGCCTCTGCAAAGAGGCCGGGGCCGATGTGCTGGTGGCCGGCAATAGCGTTTTTTCCGCTCCGGATCCGGCGGAGATGATCCGCCTTTTGCGAGAAGGATAGGGGAGCCGGGGCGGGAAAACAGACGCCTCCCGGCAGCCGCGAATAAAGCCCAAAATCTTGCGGAATCAAACAAAGCCGAAGCGAAATGGCCGCTTCGGTTTTTCTTTGCCCGCTAATTATACACAACTGGGTATTTATGCACTTGTGATTATCGATGAATGATTGCACACGAACATATCGAATGCCAAGGAACATAGGAGATGTGGCAAAAATAAAATAGCTCCATGAAAAAAGAGAAAGGAGAAACTTGTAAACGGTGGTTGAAATTGCACGAAAATGGATGTATACTAATACAAGAAAGGGATTCTTACCCTTCTATAAGCTCTAAAATATCAAATCTGGGGGAATTTGAGTATGTTCAGAATGGGGAAACGGCCGCTCAGCTTGCTTTTTGCTTGCATCTTGGTTTTTTCGTTAATGCCTGCGGTAGCGCTTGCGATCAATGTTAACTTCGAT
>CAZAZI010000146.1:0-2737 GCA_964489575.1 uncultured Oscillospiraceae bacterium
ACCCATAAAACGGGGTTTTGCGCGGCATACAGCCATTGCACACGATAAGACGATTCGTAAAGCCCCACCGCGCCCAAATCCACCGCGTCCGTCGGCACTACATGCACGCTCAGGGCATAGTAGGCAAACACATCCGTCATCCCTACGCCGCCGGGCAGTT
This sequence comes from uncultured Oscillospiraceae bacterium, assembly GCA_964489575.1. GTDB lineage: Bacteria > Bacillota > Clostridia > Christensenellales > CAG-138 > Pelethousia. The sequence goes on from CAZAZI010000146.1 coordinate 161, forward strand.
CAAAGGCAATGGGATAATACGCACCCGCCGTGGTGGGAACGATCGCGTCCAAGTCAAGCGTTACCGGGCAGAAAAAGGAATCGCCTGCCTCGGTGGTCACATAAGCTTCCGGCCAAAGATGCGTAAAACAGCCCGCCAGCGCATCCCGGCCCGCGCCAAGGGGGATGATGGCATTGGGCCCATCCGCGTAAGAGCAGGCTACGACCCATTCCGTGGGCGCACCCCCGGAGTCATAAACCAAAACAGGTACGGACACCTTAAGCGCCTCACTTGCAAAGGCAAAGCCATCGGGCAAAACCACCTCCCCCACAAGCAGCTGCCGCCCGGGAGCGCTAGGGAGCAGATCATCGGTCAGCCAGCGGATATCGCAAGGCTCGCCCTTTCGCTTGCCCCCCTCGTAGTAAAAGGCCGTAGCTTTCTTGGGCAGGTCAAGCGCTGCCGGGTTGCCGCCAAGGGGCAAAAAGCGCAAATCCGTATCATCGATATCCACGCTTTGCACAAAAATATCGCCCGCACCTTCGGCATGAACGGCCAGCGGCATGAAACAGACGCAGAACAAAAAGAGAAGCGCGCCTGCTGCCGCCATGGATCGCCTGTGCATGGTTTTCACCGCCTTTACGTCCGCGCTCTTTTGCTTATAAGCATTAGGTTTATTGTATGCATACGAACGTGTGGTGTCAAATCTTGTGAAAGAAAGGCCACCTAGTCCCCGTCTGTCAACCCCGATTTTCACAAATTCGAGCGCGTTTTTCTGCAATTCGTACCCTTTCGTTGCATTTCGTACCCTTTCTATTGATTTGGAGGGGCAAAATTGCTAAAATTGGCTTGTCCGATCTCAACCGAGGTCGGACGATTTGTTTATATTCGCATGGCACAAAGGAGGTGTTCGTATGGAAATAGCAATACTCGGTTACCGGCGTGAGCGCAGAGATGAGGTGGAGGCGCAGCTTCGAGCCTGCCTCGGCAGGGCTTCTCTCATCCTCCTGCGGCAATACGGCATGGACGAACCCCTTTACAACCTCATGCCCAAAGAAACGGCGGCCGTATTCCTCATTGTGGATGATGCGAAGGCGCTGACCGCCGCGAAAAAGGCGGCGGAATGGGGCGGGGATTTGCCCCTCGTTATGGTGAGCAACCACCCGCAATACGCCTTGGAGGGCATACGGCTCAAGGTGCGGCATTACATTTTATTTCCGCTCGAGCAGGCCGATGTTCGGGAGGCCTTAAGGCGGGCGGGCTTGGAGGCGGCATGTACATGGGAAGAATTATGATCTTTGACCGCAGCGGGGAAGATAGGGAAGCGCTGGCGCAGGCCCTGCGCGCCGTTTTGGGCCTGGTATCCATTTCCCTGCACGATCCCGAGGAGGTCTTTTCCGCAAACTTGCCGCAGGATGCGCGCATGGCTTTTTTCACCCTTTCCGGCATGTACGATGTGGAGGCCGCCCGCAAGTTTGGTGCGCTCCACAAGGATGTTCCTATAGTGGTGGTGAGCGACAGCAAGGAATACGGCGTGCTCTCATGGAGCCTTGGAAGCTGTTGTTACCTTTTGCGGCCCTTTGGCGAAAAGGAGCTGCCAAGGGCAATCCATAAATGCGTGATGTAAATGAGACCAAAAAATATAGCTTGGAGGATATAACGAATGAATGCGACCATGATAAGCAAAAAAATGACCGCCCTCGTATTGGCCGCGCTGCTGGCGATCGCGCTGCTGCCTGCGGTGGCGCTTGCGGAAACGGTGAGCGGAGACGGCTATTCCTTCGACACAGAAACCGGCGCGCTCACCGTTTCAAGCACCGCCGGAACCACCGCTTGGAAACACAGCGGGAGCGGGATCGACGAAACCGACATTCAGACATTAACGATCAAGTCCACAGTAACAGGCTTCATCAGCGACTATTATGCGTTTGAGGGCTGCACGGAGCTTACAAGCGTGACCATAGAATCAGGGGTGCAGAATATCGGCTACTGCATGTTCTCCGACTGTACGAAACTTTCAAGCATAGCCATTCCGGATACGGTGACCACGATTGGCGCCTATGCGTTTGATGGCTGCACGGAGCTTACAAGCGTGCATATCCCGAAGAACGTATCATCCATGGGCCACTCTGTTTTTAGGGGCTGTACAAAGCTTCAAAGCATCACCAGCAGCAGCGCGAAGTTCCCCGCGGAGGACGGCGTGCTCTACAACGAAAATAAAACGGTGCTTTGGGCTTATCCGGCAGGCAAGGATGCTACTTCGTTTACCATTCCGGGTACGGTTGCCGAGATATACCACGAGGCGTTTTCCGGCTGCGTGAAGCTTACAAGCGTGACCATTCCAAATTCGGTGAGCGCGATTGACGGACATACGTTTTACGGCTGCACGGGGCTTACGGAAATCATCGTAAGGGAGGAGCATCCAAGCTTATCCGCGCTCAGCGGGGTGCTTTACAGCAAAGATCGAGCGGAGCTCGTGGTTTATCCGGCAGGCAAGGAGGGTACTTCGTTTACCGTCCCAAATTCGGTGACCACGATCGGCGCAGCCGCGTTTGCCAACTGCACGGGGCTTACGAGCGTGACCATTCCAAATTCGGTGAC
>CAZAZI010000146.1:2837-5142 GCA_964489575.1 uncultured Oscillospiraceae bacterium
CCGCGTTTGCCAACTGCACGGGGCTTACGAGCGTGACCATTCCAAATTCGGTGACCACGATCGGCGATGGTACGTTTGCCGGCTGCACGGGGCTTACGAGCGTGACCATTCCAAATTCGGTGACCACGATCGGCAATGGTACGTTTGCCGGCTGCACGGGGCTGAAGTTGACGCTGGCGGGCAATACAGCCCCTGACTTCGGGTATTACTGGGCCAATGATGTTCCCGTGGTGTATTATCCCGCCGCGTGGAGCGCGGAGGATGTGCAGAAGCTTAGGGACAGCTACGGCGGACAAATTCGCCCCTACAGCCCATATTCTTACACACCGCCCGCCGAGGTCACCGTGTATAACGCTGACAGGAACGTTTGGCTCACCGGCAACGGCTTATTGGAAGGCGACTTGCTGCATACCCCTATACTCATGAGCGGTAGCGACTATAACGCCCTCATAAAGCTTGCGGATCAGGACGATATACTCCAAATTTACGACATTTCCCTCAAAAGCGGCAAGGCGATAAGCGGCGCCGCCGCGCACCTCACCTTCGCCCTCGGCGCGCAATACGCAAACCAAAGCTTTACGCTGGTGCACCAGAAGGCGGATGGAAGCCTTGAATACTTCCACGCCACGGCGGACGCAAGCGGCAACGTGAAGTTCGGCCCCCTATACGAGCTTTCCCCCTTCATGCTGGTGAAGGGAACGCTGGCTGTCATAACGGCGTTGGGCGTACCCAAGACGGGCGATGGCGGATTCCCGCTATGGCTTGTTTCTCTTTCTCTTAGCGGAGTATATTCTTTCTTATATATGATGCGGCGGCGCAGATGCAAAAACAAGTAAGCATAATGCGTAAAAACCCTCCTTTGTTAGAATGGGAGCAGGTCTGCCAACCGCAACCGAAAACAAAGGAGGCATCCAAATGGAGATAAAGAAGATTAAAGAAGACATTCGGCAAAGCGAGAACCTCCCAGCAATGGGAGGTTCTCGCCACGTGAAGGTGAAGGACGCAATGCAGCAGGCGGGTTTTTCTTACAGGCTCTCCCCAAAATCCTGCCGGAATTTGGCGGCCAGCTTTTCTTGCCAATCACCGATGGCTTCCAGGCGGCCAAAGAAGAAGCGCAGGCTGCTGGGCTCTTCGACCCAGCGCAGGCCGCCCACGAGGCGGCGGTTGGCGTGCAGCCAGGCGATGCGATCCACCGCGTATTTCACTTGGGACATGGTGAAAACGCGGCGGGGGAGGGCTAGGCGCAGCAGCTCCACGGAAGCCAGGGGTTCGCTGCCATCCGGCTCGCGCTGCTCGGAAAGCGTGCCGCGCTCCATGCCGCGAATGCCGCCGGCGATAAAGACCGCCGCGCCCAACGCGCCGGCCGGGTATTGCCGCTGGTCGACATGATCGAGAAACTCCATGGCGTTGAGGTGGCAACCAAGGCCGCCCGCCGGGGTAACCACGGGCACGCCGCGCGCCATCAGCTCGTTGCACATGAATTCAATGAACTGCGGCCCCTGATCGATCACATCCTCATCCATGCTCTCGTCGAGGCCCACGGCAATAGCCTCCATCTCGCGCACGCTCATGCCGCCGTAGGTGAGGAAGCCCTCAAACATGGGCACCAGCTCGCGCATGCGCTCCATCATGGCCTTTTCGCGGATGCAGATGCCGCCGCCCCGGGCAAAGCCCAGCTTGCGGGCGGAGAAGTAGATGATGTCGAACATATCCGCTAGGGCGTGGGTGATCTCGCGGATGGACATATCCTTGCAGGCCGCCTCGCGCACTTTTATGAAGTGCAGGTTATCCTGCAAAAGGCTGGCGTCCATCACGGTGAGAATTCCGTTTTTGCGGGCGATATCGCAGGCGGCCCGGCAGTTTTCCAGGCTGAAGGGCTGGCCGCCGATGAGGTTGGTTCCCGCTTCCAGGCGCAGGAAAGAAATATTCTCGGCGCCCGCTTTGCGGATACTGGATGCGAGCTTGTTAAGGTCAATATTGCCCTTGAAGGGGTGGCTGCTGGTGGTTTTGAGGCCCTCGTCGATCACCAGCTCCTCCACGCTGCCGCCCATGCGGGTGATGTGGGCCTTGGTGGTGGTAAAATGAAAGTTCATCAGCGCCACGGAGCCGGGGGTGACAAAGGTTTGCGCCAGGATGTTTTCGGCCGCCCGGCCCTGATGGACGGGGAGAAAGAACTCCATGCCGAAGATTTCGCGCACCTTATCCTCCAGGCGCGTGAAGGTAGCGCTGCCGGCGTAACTGTCGTCGCACACCATCATGGCGGCCATCTGCTGGTCGCTCATGGCGTTTACGCCGCTGTCCGTGA
>CAZAZI010000147.1:0-5049 GCA_964489575.1 uncultured Oscillospiraceae bacterium
CTCTTGGTTAATCATTGCCTCAACTGAGATATTGTTGTCAAAGGATGCCGAGGCCCTATATAAATCTGAACCCTTATTGTTTTTAGAATAGTCAGTGATAAGCATCACAGCTTCTATTTCCCTTGCTCCGCCATTATACCAACCGTCAAAATGCACAATCTGGGTCTCCTCAGCAGTTTCTGCCATAGTTAGGGGCGCGCTGAAATAAATTTTCCCGCCATCGCTGCAAAGCTTCACGCAGCGCAGCACTGAAGATGCCGCTGCCGTAGATGCTTCATCAGCTTTAACTCTTGCCGGGTCACGCAGCTCACTCCATACTATGCACAGGTCGTTTAAACTACGCTCAGCGCTCAATACAAAGCGAAAATCATTTGCTATGCTGACTCCCTGACCTTTTACCGCTTCAGACACCGAGTCCGAAAAACCTTCAAGAAGCTTGCCCTCACCCGATACTGCCGCAAGCATTATATCTCCTGCTCCGTCTTCTTTCGTCTGATACCATCCCACAACAAATTGTTCTCCCTCGCCGCCGCCGAAATCTACCGCCTTGACTTTCGCGTTGAGATCAACAACATCGTTATCGGTCAAACGCAGAGTATACATGTTGCCGTCTGTGCGGAGTATGGAGCAGAAGGTTTCATACCCACTACTGTCCTCATCACCGGTTAAATCCAAAGTAAATACTACTGCGACAGCTCCGCTTTCGAGCATTGCCGCATCCATTGAACATACGGGCCCTAAGTTGCCGTTGTATAGGACGGCGGTATTCCCCCAGCTTCCGTTATCATACATACGATACACAATCTTGTGGCTTACATTGCTGAAATTGAGTTCTTCATCTTCTTCCCCGATATTCTTTATACCGCTTCCTGCCATGCTATGCCAGGTAACAAAAGATTTGCCGGCGCTTGCCGCCACTACCGGCGACAGATCTGTTTGATTGTCATCAGTCAAGCGTGTGGTAGTCCAGCTGCCGCCGCTGTAAACAGAGGCAACAATCTCGCTGCCCGTAAGAAGCGCGTTGAACTCTTCGTCTGTGATTGTATTTTCATCTGCAAAACTCACATTCTCTCGTTGAGCGCTCCATGCTGCCACTGCGAAATCGCTTGTACCATCCAAGTCAAATTCTCCTGCCATAGGTAAGGCACCGGCGGCCGGATCTACAGCGCCTTTATCCGCTCCGAAAAGAGCCCAGCTTATATTCATGTTATTTAGAGCGGTGCTGTCCCCATCGGATTTGTAAAGCAGCAGCTTGCCGTCGTCAGATATTAAAGGATCTGAATTGGGATAGGCGTTGCTCTGGATCAAATCCAGACCTAGACTGCTGAGTGTGCGCATTCTGCTCGGGGTATTCCAGGCTCTCTGCCTATTGTTCAGATAATCTCTTCCCTCAAGCTGCCAGGAGCCTTTTTCCATTTCAGCTTCCAGTCCACCGGACACCATACAGAGTACCGCAGCGGCTGTATCTATGTCTCCGTCACTGGAAAGTTTGAAAACTATGTCTGCTATATCTTCTGCAGTGTAAATGCCAAAGTCGTCTTTGATATGGTTAGCCCTCACCCAGTCTCTAATCGCGTTCCAATCGCCTACAGTTGCCAAATTTCTTGAAAACTCGGCTATTTTAATACTTACTGAGCGGGAAAAACATAAAACAGTCAGCTCGGCCTTCAGTCCGATTTCCCCTGACAGATTGAGTATTGCAGCGACATAACCGTCAAAAATATCCTGGGCTTCTGTCCTATTGTAAATTGAAAGGTTGGAGAAATAACCTCCCAGCGTCACCTCTCCGTATACCCCTCCTTTTATAGCAATCAAATCCGAAGCATCGAAACCTATGCCGGCAAAGGCGGTTATCCCGGCGCTCATTCCTACGGTTAACAGCAAATCAGTCTTAGTCTTCAACTTAGGGCTTCTTAGAAACTGCATGGAAAAATCCACACCGAATTGAAGCCCCATTTTTACCGTCACCGGGATAGGTCCAAGCGGAATATTAGTCGTAAAAAGCAGTTCCTCCCCTGCCATGCCTGCGCTGACATAAAAACCGCCTCCCACCACCTCAAAAGTCCAGCCGGGTTCTTCCAAAGTTGAATCATGGCGAATGTCAGCTCTTATATAGGCACTGCCTTTTAAAGATAAAATATCAAATAATTCTAAAGACATATCAAAAGAAACAGGCCCATATTCGGCATCATCGGTTCCTAAGGTAATAATCCCGATGTAGTACAGAGGATTGCTGGTCTCCACATATTCGACTACAAGTCTTGCCGCACTCGTCATGGTAACCTTCTCCAGTATCTCCAGTGCCTTCATGATATTTTTGGCATCTCCTTCTACCATACTGGAATTAAAGGCTTCCTTATCCTCAACCATTTTCGATATGTTTTCCAGATCTTCCTTAAGAACGGGGCTGTCTTCCGGGTCTATGAGCCCTACCCCGTTTGCTATGGTAAAAGCAGCATTTTGGCGTTTGTACAGGCTGCTGTTTCCCTTTAAAAGCGACATGGTGATTTGCGCGGTTTCCCCCGGTCGCAAATTGAGCACACTGCCGGAGCCAATAGTGGCATTTGACAAAACCGTATCATTTACGCTCACCGAAGCATCGTAATACGGCAATGTGTAGGTGTGGACGCTTTGGCTTTTCAAGGCTGCGCCGACCTTGTTTTCCATACGCAATCCAAAATTATCGTCGGGCGTTTCTCCCCACCATAGCACAATGGTTCTTAAGATCTCTTTCGGTACCCTGTTCCCCGGCCCAATGCTGGCTGTGCTGTTTAAAACATCCGTTTCCCCCAAAAGATTGGGACTGCTGACAGTCTGAACCGCAACAAACGGATTTGGTGTAAGTGAAGCATTGGCGCGAAGCTGTGTTATATTAGCTCCTAAGCTTACAAGATCCTGGGTGTTCAGGTTACCATTGACCTCCACCATTACAGGATAATATTGATCTCCGCTGCCGCATTCCAGAACAAAAGAGAATTTCAGTTTGTCATCGTAATCAATAGTTTCACTGTTTTCATTTACCCAGAACTTTGACGCATCCAGGTTCAGTGTGAACAGGCCGTCGCCGCCCACAGACAGCGTCTTATCCCGAAGTATGGTTTCTGAGCAGAGCTCGTCGTTTTTATAAACAGCGCCGCTGTATTTTGCGCTTCCTCCCCAGGGATTGCCGTCAGGGTCTTTAAGATATATTTCCAGCTTTGTGTTGCGAAGCTGGAATATATTCATGGGATAAAGCCCGAGGTTAGCCCCGTCCTGCTCGCCGGACTTGAGCCTGTTTTTATATATTGTTCCAAGGTAAATCATATCCCCCGATCCTGATTGCAGGCTTACATTGCTTTGTATTCCTTCAGGTTCATAGACCGCCAGTGAGCCATTCGCATCAGAGGTCAATATAACCTCCGTTCCTGAAGCATTTTTGTAGGTAACGGTGGTTTTCTGCCTCGGGTAAAACTGGAAGATATATAGCTTGTCCTTGAGTGTTTCCACCGCCACATCCAGGGAAACCTTCTGGCCTGTCAGAGCATGTGTGGCATATATTTTAGCCGCGCCGTCGCTCTCCCCCGCCAGTGACAAGGTGGTTCCCGGCGGATATTTCGTGTAAGTGAATGCCGACAGGGGCTCATAACGGGAACCCTGCCTGTAATTGAGAGCGGCCACTGCTTCAGAGTCGGACAGCCATTCGATCTGATCGCTGATGACCCCCCAGGCATGTTTACCATAGTTGATGCTTATATATCGCTGAAGATTGATGTCGCGGGCCAGATCTAAAATACCTTGACTGCCTTCTTGATTGTACAGATTTGCAATATAGTTGCGATTTGACAGAGTCAGCTTTCCGTCGTCAGGTGTAACATCGCTTCCTGCCGCATCCTTTACCATTATCTCAAGTGCGTCTTCATCATAAACATATAAAGTTAAAGCATCATAACCCGGACCCGTGGCATTGACGGCTACAGCCTGTATCATGTACACATCCCGCAGTCTGCCTGCGCCCACCTTTGGAATTGAAAGCGTATAGCTTTGATGACCGGCCTGGATGGAATCCGTACTGTAAACAGGTTCTGCTTCATCGTTTTTAAATATTTTAAGGGCAAAAATCTCTGAAAGATCTCCCAGCATATTTGAAAGGGTCCAGCCTATATTTACGCTGCTTGCGCTATCGGTTATATATATGTTTTCCGGCCGGTCAAGGGTCACTGAAGCCGGCTGGGGATAAACTATTATATAGCCTTCAGCGCTGAGGGTCTGCAGGGCGTTATTGGGATTTATCGCGCTGACTTTATAAGTATAGGCAGGAGTCATAACCAGGTCGACGTCTGAAGCCGAAATCTCCGTCAGCAGACTTCCGCCTATGGTCAATGCCGGTGAGGTCAGCCGCTCCGGCCCGCTAAAGGTTTTAGAGTAAACTGCTTCACCCGAGCAACCCTCTCCTTTATACACGGAGACAGTAAAATCGGTGTTTTCATACTTCAGATTTGTATTCCATTTAACGGTTACATCTTCTCCGCTTTTCGTGGAAAAGCGGTTGGCATTACTCGGAATTATAATGGCCGGATACCCTCCATCGCAGACCTCAAACTCAGGTGTCGCAGCCGAAACCATGCCGAAACCGCCGTTATAAGCCTTAGCGGTAAATGTTACCTTGCCTGCCCGAACCGGATAAACAGCACCGTGATTGTCTATTGTGGCAACGGTATTATCGCTGCTCTCCCACTCAATGTCAGGGAATGTAGCCCCGGATGCCGGAGTGGTCGCTGCCTCCAGTGTAACGGCTGTAGCAGCCGTCAGGTAAAACTTGTTGTTCTCCGGATACTTGTCTTCATTCAGCGTTATGTCTGTAATCAGAACCGGCGCGCCTAGCTCTACGTTTTTGATTTTATCCCAGGCCAGGGTTCCCCCTGAAAAACCGCCATCGGCCTTTGTAACGTCTGAGCCATAGTATAAGGCCAGCCGCAGGGAATTGGTGTCAGCGGTAACATAGTTAGATGCGGGAATTTTAGCCTCATAAGTGCAGGAGCCTTCTCCTGTCGCCTCAGTCTTTACAGCAAA
>CAZAZI010000148.1:0-5015 GCA_964489575.1 uncultured Oscillospiraceae bacterium
TAGGAGCCGATGCTCCCTGCGGTGTCCTCGCCGCAGGAGACGACGTTGTTGAGTATGCTCATGCAGGCCACGCCGCGCAGCCGGCCCGCAACGTAGAGGGCGGCGGTTTCCATATCGCTGCCGAGCACGCCCCGCTTTGCCCAGCGCGCGTGCAGCTCGTCCTCCCGGTCGGTATAGAAGCTGTCGTGGCTGCGCGCAAGGCCGATGTGATGGGGATATCCCCCCGCCTTCGCGGCCTGTGCGCAGGCAAAGAGCAGCCCGGCGTCCGGCACGGCGGGGAAGGCCTCCTCGGCGTACATCCGGCTCGCGCCATCCTCGCGCACCGCGCCGGATACCAGAACGAGATCGCCAAGCTTAACCTCGGGCTGCAAGGCGCCGCAGCTGCCGATGCGGATCATGCTGGTTACGCCGAGATTACGGAGCTCTTCCAGCGCGATCGCCGCGGAAGCGCCGCCGATGCCTGTGGACATGGCGAGCACGCGCACGCCCTTGTAGCTGCCGACGGCGCTGCGAAACTCGCGGTTGAAGGCAAGCTCCTCGTAGCCTTCAAGACAGGGCCTGATGCGCTCGAGCCGCGCGGGGTCGCCCGGCAAAAGCGCGCAGCGCGCGCCGTGGCTGGAGCTTAGGCGGATGTGCGGTTGAAGAAAATCCATACCAGGTACCTGCTTTCGATTGATACGCCCGGCCGGCCGAAGCTGCTGTGGCGGCAGGGCCTATATTTATGATATCATATCCTTTGAGAAAATCAATGCGGCGGAGGTGCGTTTCCATTGGCAAACATCCTTAACTTCGATTCCCTAAACAGCGGCTGCCTGGCGCGCGCAACATTGGCGGATAGGGGCGGCCGGAAATGATCGACGTGCTCTATATCGATTGCTGTATTCGCGGCGAGCAGTCCCGCACGCGCAAGCTCGCCGAGGCGTTTTTAAGCGCGCTTTCGCGGCGCGCGGATTGCCAAATCGAGCGTTTGATTCTCACGGACGAGCCGCTTGCGCCATTAGCGGCGGGGTTTTTCTGGCAGCGGGAGCGTCTGCTTGCCGCGGGCGCGCTGGAGCACCCGCGCTTTCGTTACGCGCGGCGCTTTGCCCGGGCGGACCGCATCGTGATCGCCGCGCCGTTCTGGGATCTGAGCTTTCCGGCGCTTTTAAAGGTTTATATCGAAAACCTCTGCGTGCAAGGGATCACCTTCGATTGTGACGCGCAGAACGGCGCTTACGGTATCTGCCGCGCTGAGAAGATGCTGTTTTTGACCACGCGCGGCGGCGCGCTCGAGGGCTCGCCCTTGGATAACGGCACGAAATACCTTGCCGATATGGCGGTGTTCTTTGGCATCCCGCAGTTTGCGCATGTGGTGGCGGACGGGCTTGATCTGGGGCTCGAGCCGGTGGAGGCGATATTGGAAGGCGCGATTGCGCGCGCGGAAGCGGTTAGTGTGGAATTCTAAGATACCCGTAAAGCGAAAGGATTGAAAACATGAAAGCTGTGATATATGAAAAACCGGGCTGCGTGCGCCTGACCGACGCGCCCGAACCCAAGATACTGGATGCGCGGGATGCGATCGTACGGGTCACGCGCGCGTCGATCTGCTCCAGCGACCTGCACATTCGAAACGGCGGCGTCGCCCGCGCGCGCACAGGCGTGGTGCTGGGCCACGAGTTCGTCGGCGAGATCGTAGAGACCGGCGCGGGGGTAAAAAAGTTCAAGGCTGGCGACCGCGTGGCGGTCAATGTAGAGAGCTTTTGCGGCGCGTGCTTCTTCTGCCGCCGGGGCTATGTCAACAACTGCGTCGAGGGCGGCTGGGAGCTTGGCTGCCGCATCGACGGCGGGCAGGCGGAGCTCTGCCGCGTGCCAACGGCAGATATGAGCTGTACGCGCATCCCGGATGCGATCACAGACGAGCAGGCTTTGTTTGTAGGGGATGTGCTCGCTACGGGCTACTGGGCGGCGGGCGTGGGTGAAATCCGCCCGGCGGATGTCGTGCTTGTGCTCGGCGCGGGGCCGACAGGGCTTGCCACGATGATGTCCGCGCGGCTCTACGGCCCGGCGACGCTCATCGCAACCGACATCAACGACGAGCGGCTTGCGCTTGCCAAAACGAACGGCCTTTGCGACGTCACGCTCAACCCCGGGCGCGACGATGTACGCGCGCGCGTGCATGAATTCACCGAAGGGCGCGGGGCGGATGTGGTGTTCGAGGTGGCGGGCGCGCCGGGCACGTTTGAGCTGGCTTGGCGGGCTGCGCGGCCCAACGCCGTGGTGGTGGTTGTGGCGCTCTATGAGGAGGCGCAAGCGCTGCCGCTGCACCAGATGTACGGCAAAAACCTTACCTTTAAGACCGGCGGCGTCGACGCGAGCCAATGCGGCGAGATTATGCGCCTTATCGAGGCGGGGCGGCTCGATACCAGCCTGATGATCACGCACCGCGCGCCGCTCAATGACGTTCTTCGCGGCTACGATATTTTCTCCGGCCAAAAAGACGGCTGCGTCAAGTGGGTAATCACGCCCTACGAGCACGATAAGCCCGCGGGGCCCATAAGCTTTTAACTGGGAGGCGCGCGCATGGACGAGATACGATTCAGCAAGGCGGTGCTGGCGATCGAGCCGCAGATGCTCGCTTGGCGGCGGCATCTGCACGCCTATCCGGAGCGCTCGTTTGAAGAGGTCGAAACCACGGCTTTTCTTGAGCGCGAGCTGTTGGCGATCGGCGTGGACAAGATCGAGCGGCCAACGAAGACCGGGCTAATCGCGCGGGTGTTCGGCAGCGGCGCGGGCAAGCCCGCCGTCGTGGGCGTACGCGCGGATATCGACGCGCTGCCGATGCCGGAGGAAAATGGCCTGCCGTACCGCTCGACGGTTGAAGGCGTTATGCACGCCTGCGGCCACGATGGGCATACGGCGATGCTGCTTGCGCTCGCGAAGCTGCTCGTTAACGCGCGTACGAGCTTCTCCGGCGAGGCGCGGCTGATCTTCCAGCACGCCGAAGAGCTGCCGCCCGGCGGCGCGATTGAGCTTTTGCGCGCGGGCGCGGTGGAGGGCGTGGACGCCATGCTGGGCCTGCACCTTTCCAGCAACTTCGACACCGGCGTTTTCGGCGTGAAAAGCGGGGTGCTCACCGCCGCGGTGGATCGTTTCGATGTGCTCGTGCGCGGCAGGGGCGGCCACTGCGCCTTTCCCGAGCAGTGCCACGACCCGGTGGTGGCGGCGGCGGAGACCGTGCTCGCCCTGCAAACGATCGTTTCCAGGCGCGTCGCGGCAAGCGAGCCGGCCGTGGTATCGGTCTGCGAGGTGCACGCCGGCACGGCTTACAACATCATCCCCAACGAAGCGCGGCTCACCGCCTCGGTGCGCTCGTTTGGCGCGGAAGTGCGCGCCTTGCTCGAGCGGGAGGCGCGCCGGGTCGCGGAAGGCGTCGCCCGGGCGCACGGCTGCGAGAGCGAGCTCATTTGGGAGGCCGGCTATCCCTCCGTCGTCAACGACGAGCAGCTCACGGGCCTTGCCTCTGCGCGCATCGCGGCGCGCTTTGGCAAAGCAAAACTCCGGCCGATCGGCTGCATCATGCCCGGCGAGGACTACGCCTATTTTCTCGAGGGACGGCCGGGCTTCTTCGTTGAACTCGGCACGCGAAACGCATCTAAAGGCTGTGACGCGCCGCATCACAACCCGCGCTATTGCCTGGATGAGGACGCGCTGCGCTTTGGCCTGCAATATGAATACGACATGGTGCGCGCGTTGCTAGACGGCACGCGCGCGGCCCTGGAGCGCTGAGGGCGATGAAGCTGACCGTTCTTGTGGATAACCACACCTATATCGACCGCTACTACCTTGGAGAGCCTGCCGCGTGCTATCTCATCGAGGATGGTGAGCGGACGGTGCTTTTCGATACGGGCTATTCGGATGTGTTCATCGAGAACGCGCGGCGCATGGGCATCGACCTCTCCCGCGTAACCGACGTTGTGCTTTCGCACGGGCACAACGATCACACGGGCGGGCTTGCCTCCTTTCTCGCGCGTTTTTCGCAACCCGTGCGGCTTTACGCGCACCCGCGGGCATTCTTGCCTAAGCGCTGCGAGGGGCTGGACGTGGGCAGCCCGCTTTCGCCGGCCGAACTGCCCGCGCGCGTAGAGGCGCATCTTTCCAAGGAACCGCTTTGGGTATCGGCGCATGTGCGCTTTCTTGGCGAAATTCCGCGTGCTTACGGCTTTGAGGGCTGCGCGGTTGGCGAAACGATGGCGGACGGCGCAAGCTGGGAGGCGGATGCGCTGGCGGACGACACGGCTGTTTCGCTGGCCGGGCGGGAAGGGATATTTGTCGTGACCGGCTGCGCGCATAGCGGCGTTTGCAACACCGTTGCGGCTGCAAAGGCGCTTTCGGGCGGCGATCGCGTACTCGGCGTGCTCGGCGGCTTTCATCTGTTCGAGCCAAACGAACGCGTGGCGCGCACGATTAAGACGCTGCTCTCGCTTGGCGTTACCACGCTCTATCCCTGCCACTGCACATCGCTTGCGGTCAAGTGCGCCCTTGCCCGCGTTTTCGATGTGCGCGAGGTCGGCGTTGGGCTCTCCTTTTTCTTGGAGGAAAAAGGAGCGAAGTGAGCGTTGGGATGTGGAAACGATGGTTGCGCACGCAAACTCCATTCGTGCTGTACAATTCCCTCTCGATATTATCGCATATCTGGCTGGAAACCACCCTTAGCCGATCTTTCGCCATAGATTCTCTCCGGGCAACGGCATATCCCGGCGCACGATTTCCAGCATGTCTCGATCCATTTGCCCGATGCCAAAAATCACCACGGAAAAGCCCGCATACATCCCGCTCGCTTACAAATACTAGTGCTACAGCCAAAAAAGAACCACGCAACAGGAGGAAGAGGGCATTGAAAGCAACAGGTATCGTAAGGCGCATCGACGAATTGGGCCGCGTTGTCATTCCTAAGGAGATCCGCAGAACCCTTCGCATCCGTGAGGGCGACCCGCTGGAAATATTCACAGATCGAGATGGTGAGGTGATCCTTAAAA
>CAZAZI010000149.1:0-4964 GCA_964489575.1 uncultured Oscillospiraceae bacterium
GCACTATGTTGCCATTGGCTTGCGGTGCCGCCCACACGCGCTCTATATATTGTGGACAACGAATTGTGCGGAATTAATAGGGGAAAAATCGAATTGTTGCAATACCCTGCCGCGATGCAATATACTAGAACTATATTTAGTATTGCAGATTATGTTATGTTTGTCACTGCGCAATGTTGGTGAACTATCAAAATATCTTGGCTTGGAGGGCATCTTCTATGGCGGGCGTTCAATTAAACTATGAGCTGGATATCACCGCCAATTCCACCTGGCTCACCGTCACATCCGGCCAGCAGGCCAAGCAGAGCTTGCCCTATGTGCAGGAGCTGGGGGATTTTTTGGCGCGGGAAAAATATTATACGCGGCGCGAGGGGCTGCCTTCTTATCTCATCAAATACGTCGTATCCGGCGAGGGATTGCTGGAATATAACGGCGCCACGGAGACCGTGCGCCCGGGCCAGGCTTTCTGGATCGAGTGCCGCAAGCCGCAGTTTTATCAAACCAGCCCCATAAAAAAAGAATGGCATATGCTCTGGGTGCATTTTTACGGCCACGGCTGCGCGCGCTATTACGACCTCTTTTTATCGCAGAACGACGGCTGTAACGTGATTACCCTCCCGCCCAATACCGCCGCGCCGGCCATCCTGCGCGAGCTGATGGAGATCTACAAGCACGGGCAAAGCTCGCTGGCAGGGGATATCCGCGCCGCCAGGCTGCTTACGGACCTGATGAGCGACTGCGCGCTGAGCGTCTGCGCCCTGCCGGAGCATGAGATGGTGCCCGCCTGCGTTCAGGAGGCGCGCACGTATTTGCTGGATAACTACCACCAGCGCATCACGCTGGACGACCTGGCCAAGCGCTTCTCAATGAACAAGTTTTATTTTCAAAAGTTGTTCAAGCGCTACACCGGCTTCACGCCCAACGAATTTTTGATCTTCACACGGCTCAACCGGGCCAAGGAGCTTTTGCGTACCACCAACGATACCATCAACCAGATCGCCTTTGAGGTAGGCATCGAAAATTCCAGCCACTTCATCAACCAGTTCAAGCAGCGCGAGGGGATTACGCCCCATGCCTTCCGCCAGAGCTGGTATAAGATGATCTAGCCGCCGGGGAACCCCGCATATGTCAAGATTGCGATATTATTGCCCAACTTTGCTGGGTGCACGTTGTAAAACGGCTTTGCTATAATAGGACCATAAAGCAATAGCATCTCCCGTGCACGGCGTCAATGTAATGTTATAGATCAAGAGGAAAAGCAGATGGATTTTTTTACAACGCATCAGGAAAGGCTACAAGCCTTCCGCGCGCTCTCCTGTGAGATCGGCGCGCGGGCCGATTATGTGCAGGGCGGAGGCGGCAATACCTCCGTCAAGCTCGAAGGCGGGCTGATGGCCATCAAGGCCTCGGGCTACCGCCTAAGCGACATCCGGGAGGACGCGGCCTATGCCGTGCTCGACGGGGCGGCCGTGCGGGAATTTTACCTTTCGCGCCAGCCTGGGGATTTTAGCGATGTGGAAAGCGAGTGCGCCGCCTTTACCAAGGGGCAGGTCAGGCAAATCGTGGGGCTGGCGGCCCTGCGCCCCTCCGTGGAGGCGGGCTTCCATTCCCTGCTCGGCAGATATGTGATCCACAGCCACAGCGTTTACGCGAACCTTGCCGCCTGCGCCAAAGAATGCGAGGCTATTCTTCGCGCGGCCTTTGCGGGCGCGCCCTTTGCCTGGGGCCTGGTTCCCTATGTGGATCCGGGCGGCCGGCTCACCTTTTCCATCCGCGATGAATTAAAGCGCGTACAAGCCGAAACGGGCCGCCGGCCGGCCGTGTTGGTGATGCAAAACCATGGCCTTATCGCGCATGCGGAGGATGCGGCGGAAGCCGTCGGCATCCACGCGGCCGCGAACGAGCGCCTGGCCGGCTATTTCGGCCTGCGCGGCGATTCCTTCCCACAGGCGCGCATCCGCCAAACGGGCGAAAAGGAATTCGTTTCGGATACGCCGTATCTGCAAAGCTTCCTGCGGGGGAATGGCTATCCGGAGGAAAAGCTCTTGGCTGAGCCGCTCTATCCGGACCAGATGGTGTTTTTAACCGGCACGCTGTGCGAAACGGCTTTGATCGAGCGCGCGAGCGGCGCGGTGCGTTACCGCATGGAGGAAACCGCCGCCCTCACCCTGGAGCAAACGCTCACAGCCGTTATCTTTATTGAAGAAACGCTGCGCGCGGCCGGTATGACCCTGCAAACGATGGGGGAGGCGGCCAAAGCCTTTATCGCGAACTGGGAAAGCGAAAAATACCGCAAGCAAATGGCCGGAGGATCAAAACCATGACCCGCGATATGCTGGCCTTTGACCTGGGCGCTTCCAACGGCCGCGCCGTGCTGGCCCGCTTCGACGGCGATAAGCTGGCCCTTTCGGAGCTGCACCGTTTCCCAAACGCGCTGCATGATAAGGGCGGCATCTCCTATTGGGATGCGGGCGCGCTCTTTTCACAGCTAAAGGAGGGCTTTCGCGCTTATAGCCGGGAGGTAGGCGGCGAGCTTTCCAGCTTCGGCATCGATACCTGGGGCGTGGATTTCGGCCTGCTCGATGAAAGCGGGGGCCTGATCGGCAACCCGCACTCTTACCGCAGCGCCGTGGATGGCGATATGGATCTGGCCTGGCAGCGGGCGGATAAGCGCGGGCTTTTTGCACGCACGGGCATCGCGGCCATGTCCTTTAACACCGTGTATCAGCTCTACAGGCGCGTGCGCGAAAACGACGAGCAGCTGGCCCGGGCGCGCACCCTGCTTTTGATGCCCGATCTTTTGGGCTATTTGTTCACCGGCGATAAGCTTACCGAATACACCAACGCCACCACCACCAATCTGCTGGATGCGGGCGCCGCCGCTTGGGATGTCGAAACCTTGCGCCTGCTGGATATCCCGGCGCGCATCTTTACCGCCATCGATTTCCCGGGTACGCTTCGAAGCCCCCTTAAAAGCGAGCTTGCAAATGAGCTGGGCCTCAAAAACGTGCGCCTCTCCGCCGTGGGCACGCACGACACGGCCTCGGCCGTGGCGGCCATACCGGGCGAGGGCAGCTTCGCCTTTTGCTCGAGCGGCACCTGGTCGCTCTTTGGCGTGGAAACGGAAAAGCCCGTGCTGACGGACGCGGTGTTCGCGTCGAATTTTTCCAACGAAGGCACCGTGCAGGGCGGCTTCCGGCCGCTCAAAAACATCATGGGCCTGTGGATCATCCAGGAGTGCCGCAGAGAGTGGGCGGGGGAGGGCAAGGCGTTTTCGTGGGACGAGCTCGTGCGCCTGGCCGAAAGGGAGGCGCCCTTCCGCTCGGTAATCGACCCGGACGACGCGCCCTTTTTTAAGCCCGGCGCCATGCCGCAAAAGATACGCGCCTATTGCCTGGCAACGGGCCAGCTTGCACCGGAAACGGAAGGGCAGTTCGCGCGGTGCGTATACGAAAGCCTCTCGCTCAAATACCGCAACGCCCTGGAAACGCTGGAAACCATTAAGGGCATGCGCATCGACACGCTCAATATCGTGGGAGGCGGCAGCCAAAACGGCCTTTTAAACCAAATGGCCGCGAATGCTACGGGCCGCACCGTGGTCACCGGCCCCATCGAGGGCGCCAGCGCCGGCAACGCGCTGATGCAGGCGCAAGCGCTGGGAGAAATCAGGAATATTGCAGAAGCGCGCGAGGTCATCCGCCGCTCCTTCCCGCTCACCGTGTGGGAGCCGCGGCAAACGCAGGCCTGGCAGGATGCTTACGCGCGGCTGCTGCGCTATATGGAGGTAAAGAAGCATGCTTGATATGACGGGTTACGAGGAGATCGCGCGCGAATACGCGGCTAAGCGCCCGCAAACGGGCGGCAGGCTCTCGGGCAAGATCGCCTTGGTCACGGGGGGCGCGCAGGGCTTTGGCAAGGGCATCGCGCAGGAGCTATACCGCGAGGGGGCCTCCGTATGCATCGCCGACCTTAACGAGCCGCTGGCCAGGCAAACGGCGGGGGAACTGGGCGGGCGCGCCTTTGCTGTGAAAACGGACGTGACGGATGAGCAAAGCGTGGCCGCGATGATCGCCGCCTGCGTGGAGCGTTTCCATGGCCTCGATATTCTGGTTTCCAACGCCGGCATCCTCAAGGCCGGCTCGCTCGACGAAATGGAGAAGCGGGATTTCGAGCTGGTGACCAGCGTCAATTACACGGCCTATTTCACCTGCGTCAAATACGCCAGCCGCATTATGAAGGCGCAGCACGAGGCCTCGCCGGAAGAATTTTACGATATCATCGAGGTCAATTCCAAATCGGGCCTAGCAGGCAGCGAAAAAAACTTTGCCTACGCGGGCGGCAAGTTTGGCGGCATCGGCCTTACGCAGAGCTTTGCCTTAGAGCTTGCGCCCTACAACATCAAGGTCAACGCCGTCTGCCCGGGTAATTTTTACGATGGGCCGCTGTGGAGCGACCCGGAAAAGGGCCTTTTCGTGCAATACCTGCGCGCGGGCAAGGTGCCCGGCGCTAAAACGCTGGCGGATGTAAAGGCATATTATTTAAACAAATCCCTCATCAAGCGCGGCTGTACGCCGGAGGATGTGGCTAAGGCCATCTTCTACTGCGTGGAGCAAACCTTCGAAACCGGGCAGGCGATTCCGGTTACGGGCGGGCAGGTGATGCTCAGATGATCGATCAGCTGCTGCTCGATAAGCTCAACGCCCCCACCAAAGAGGAGCGGCTCCACGCCCTTCGCACCGCCCTGCAAACGGCGGCCTTCCCGCCGATGGACGAGCGGCTCGTGAACAACCACATCCACACCACCTTCTCCTTTTCGCCCTATTCGCCCACGGCCGCGGTTTATGCGGCGCGGGCGGAGGGCCTTTGCACCTGCGGCATCGTGGACCACGATTCCATGGGCGGGGCGGAGGAATTCATCGAGGCGGGCAAGCTCGTTGGCATCCCTACCACGGTGGGCGTGGAGT
>CAZAZI010000150.1:0-4943 GCA_964489575.1 uncultured Oscillospiraceae bacterium
TTATAATACTTATTTAGTATACATGATTACTGGTGATTTGTAAAGCCAATCTAAACCCTATGCAGCGAGAATATAGTGGGCAGCTCAACATATCGGATAATTACCCCAAATATTTCTTACAGGTAGATGAATTAGCGAGTGGTAATTATGAAGGTATCAAGATGATGCACGCTGCGGATTTTCTGCTATTCCTTTTCGAGAAGGCCGGTAGTCTTTACCTTTCGCATGCTCCCGCTGCAAGCTCCTTCCAACTTGTTGGAGGCAAGATGCCCTGATCCCCCAACGGATGAAGCACGTTGCCTGCCACCCCTACGTGGTGAAAGCGCATAGCATCAAACCCGCCTACAGCAAAAGGCATCCTCTTCTGCAATTGAAAACCGACTACGGCACGGCGGATATCCGCCAGCTTTCCACCCGGGCCGGGGCATTTGCGGAGATTCTGTGATACGGATGATGATCTTCAACTGGCCACAATAGCAAAACAAGATGATAGTTTGTCATCCATTTTGTTCTATTGCATCAAACCTTATCGCATTATTCCTTAGGAAACATAAGCAAATACAGGCTCTCGGTGGCGAAACATCTCAATATACGTATCCAGCTTTTGTATCATCTTCTGGCGATCCTGTGCGAGCGCGCCCCATATGCGCAGCATAAGCTGATCGTGAAATCCATCATATTGCATAGAATTGGCCTCTAATAATTCCAAGAGCCTGCGGGTCTCTCTTAGATTTTCCACCTCATCGGCCGGAACAAAGCGGCCGGACAGAATTTCTTTATATAATGGTGCGCCGCGATGCAGAAACAGGGAGAAGTTAATCACCCGCTCCGGCTTGGTGCGGTTAAAAAATGCCGCCAGCGCTTCCGCGTTCTCCAGCCCTCTGCCGGCCCCGGCAATTCCGGTCATAATATGGGCGTTATAGGCGAGGCCTGCGTTTTGCAGGCGGTGAATTTCCTGCTCCGCTTGCTGCATCCCATGATCCTTTTTCATAAAAGCGAGTACATCATCCAGCCCGCTTTCGATTCCCAAATACAGCCTCCTTACCCCGGCCCTTTGTAGCTGTTTCAGTTCTTCATCTGATTTATTGGCTATGTCCGTTACGGTAGCATCCATGTTGACCATTCGGCAATTGGGGAAATATTGAGAAACTCTCTCTAATAAAAAAAGCAACCGCGAAGTATCCATGCCAAAGGCATTCCCATCCCCTAAAAATACCTGGGCAGGATTCCCGCCCAAAGCTTGCACGCGCTGCAATTCCGCCTCTATCTGCTCCAAGGGCAGCAGCCGGTGCTCTACATGTTTGAACAACGTGCAGAACTTACATCGATTATAGGCGCAACCCACGGCTACGGGCAGCATAAACGAGGACCGTTCTATAGGCGGGCGGCAAATTTGCCCTTCGTAATTCATAGAGGATACCCCCTTTATATTGTTTCTTCATTTATTTTATCATTTATTTGCTTAACCATACAGCCTGTTCCTTAAAAGACCGCCCATTGTAATATTGGATTGCGCCCGCCCTCTTATTGATTAAATCTATTAATATCCTGATTTTTTATTGATAAACGATAAGAATCCGTTATCCTTTTTCAATCATAATCGATTAAAAACAATATAGTTGATCTAGCGGGCTTGTAGGGTCTCTTCCAGCTTTGTTATAATCATGTGGGTTCCCGTAAAGCTGGGAACAAATTTTATTCAAATCGTAAAAGGAGAGAAAAACTTGCTATGAAGAGATTCCTTTCCCTGGGCCTTGCCCTGCTCATGGTCTTGGCTCTTGTTGCGGGCTGCGCACAGCCTGCCGCACCTGCCGCCACTGATACGCCTGCCGCGCCGGTTCAAACGGAACCTGCTGCCCCCGCATCCACGCCGGAGCCCGAGGCCGCGCCCGCCATTACCGTAACGGATCAGGGCGGCAATACGGTCACGCTGGCCGCGCCCGCACAAAAGGTAGTCACCTGCTTCTATGGGCAAACCTATGCGCTCATCGCGCTGGGCCTCACGGACAGGCTGGCTGCCATCGAAGCCAAGGCTCAGGCGCGCCCCATCTATACCGTAGATGATATCTTGGGCGATTCTGGAGAAGGAAAAAGATAGAGATCAGTACTTCGAAATAGTTCTACCTGGGGTTTTTGCATCCGCAGAAAAGAAGAGTAGGCGAGTATCCAATAGTTAAAGCATATCATATTTCTAAATCAAGAGGAAATAAGAGAAAGAGGCCAATATTGGCCTCTTTGGATAGGCTACAGTAAACAGTACAGAAAAGATAAGGGAATGGTATCCCCCCGCCCTTTCCACGCTTGGAAAGGGCGCGGCTCAAAGGAATATATATCCCCGTCGCTTGACTGCCTTAAAGCATAACCGGGAGAAATCCGTCAAGAGTGCGAAGCACCGACTACGGCGGCAAGCTCTTGACCGATTTTCCCGGCTATGCTACCCAATAAGCGGCGACGGGGAATATATTTATCCTTAGAGCTTTGGGGCACGGGGCAAAGCCCCGCATATACCGACTTCGGGCCAACTTGACCCGAAGTGCTTATTTTTCCTGTTCGGCTTTCTTTTGAGGAGCCGAAACCTCTTTCAGTTTTGCCTTGTTTTCCTCAAGCAGCTTCATAATGGTATCCTTCATTTCGCGGGGTGTTTTCTCCTTGCCGAAATACTGGGAAAGTTCCTGACTTGAAATAATCACTTTGTCTGCCTCCTTTTTTTCTTCTAACATGATTCCGTCAATCACATCGGGGTTTAACAGCTTCTTTTGGTCAAGGTCACGCATACGCTGTGCCTGTGAGAGCGAGGGAGCCGACTGCTGGCCCTCAATAGCGATAGCAATATACCGCTGATTTTTTGGCTTGATAAACGCAAGCTCCACCGCGGGAGTGAACGCGATTTTCTTTTCGTCCACCATTTTCATAAGGTCGGGAACCAGCTCATTGAGCTTGATATACCGCTGAACCTGCTTGACCGTCATTTTGTTGCGCTCGGCTACGACCTCATTGGAACGCTGTCCGTTGCCGGTTCGCGCACCCTGCCGCTTGATGGCTTCCAACTGCATTTGCAGGGCTTGCTGCCTATACCGTGTTTCCACCCTCGGACAGGTGGATAAAGTACAGGATGATATCCCTGTGCAGCGCACAGCCTGCCGGGTGTTCCTCGAGCAGCAGGGCTGGACACTGGTAGATGAATTGGCAGAGAAGGGCATATCCGGCTACAAGGTTTCCGCCAGAGACAGGGATGCGATTCAAGTCTTGCAGCAGCGGGCCTTACGCCATGAGTTTGATATCCTTCTGGTGTTTATGTTTGATCGGCTGGGCCGTATCGAGAGTGAAACACCCTTTATCGTGGAATGGTTCGTAAGGCAGGGCATCCAAGTTTGGAGTGTAAGGGAAGGTGAACAGCGGTTTGAATCCCATGTGGACAAGCTCACCAACTATATCCGCTTCTGGCAAGCCGCCGGGGAAAGCGAAAAGACTTCTATTCGCATCCGTACCCGCTTGGAACAGCTTGCAGAAGAAGGCCATTACCATGGTGGCACGGCCCCTTATGGATATGAGAGCGTCCACCTTGGCCGCCTTAACAAGCACGGGCTGCCTGTCAAGGATTTGCGGTGTATTCCCGAAGAAGCCACCATTGTGCAGCTCATCTTTGAGAAGTATGTCAATGATGGCATGGGAACCCACACCATCGGCAACTACCTATATGATATGGGTATTTCCTGCCGGAGCGGTAAAGTCTTCACTAATACAACCATTCGGCATATGCTGGGCCGTATAACCTATACGGGCCGTATCAAGTGCGGGGAAGTAATAACAGAATCATTGCTACATTTGCGGATTATTGAAGATGATCTGTTTGAAAGAGCGCAGGAACTTCTTACCGCCCGGTCAAAAGCCTTTTCAGAGAACCGCACGGTTCCCCGGCTCACGCTTGGCTCTACCCTGCTTTCCGGCAATATCTATTGCGCCCATTGCGGGGGCAAGCTGGTTGCTACAACCAATCCCCGAAAATACGTTCTTGCCGATGGTACTGTGAACGTATCCTGTATCCACCGCTATGCATGCTATAACAAGGTACGGCACCGCGCTCTATGCACGGGGCAGAGCGGCTACACAGCCAAGAAGATTGATGATGTAATCGATCAACTTATCCGAAAGGTGCTTTACAAATGCAAGGATATGCCAGCGGAGCCTTTAGTAAAAATGCGCTTGGCGGCCAAGATCGCGGAGAGCGAAATCCTGCAAAAGAAGGCCAAGGCTGATATGGAAGCCGCTACTGCCGAAATGAGCGAACTTCAAGAGGAAGTATTCCGGGTTATACGGGGTGAGAGCGCCCTTCCCCAAAGCGTCCTGGCCGAAATGCTCAAAGTATCCGAAAGCAAGGTTACAGAGGCTTCTAAACGGTATATGGACGCCTGTGAGAGCGTTCGGGATGTAGACAGACTATGCAGCGATATGGGCAAGCAGATCAGCCAGCTTCAAAGCTGGAGCGCCTTATATAACGATGCAGAGCCTGCGGTTAAGAAGATGATCGCATCCTCCCTGATCTCGCGGGTGACAGTATCCAAGGATTACTCCCTGGACATTCAATTTAATATCTCTTATGAACAGTTCCTTGATGAATCTGAAAAAAACATAATAGCTAACCTGGCCTAGACTGGCAGTTAGCGGTAGACTAGCCCGACTCACCGGGGCACGGCTCGCTGGACTAGCCCGCGGGAGTCGCAGCACGGATCACGCCTGTCTTTAGACATAAAAAACCGCCTAACCCTAGAAGATTACGACGCGCCCGCAGGTGCTAGCTTCCGGCGCGTGCCCCGCGCCGGAAGTACCTATACAAAGAAAAAAGCACACCTTTCGGTGTGCTTTGGTGGAGCATAGCGGACTCGAACCGCTGACATCCACACTGCCAGTGTGGCACTCTAGAGAGTTACCGTGGTACACAGCGG
>CAZAZI010000151.1:0-4910 GCA_964489575.1 uncultured Oscillospiraceae bacterium
TATCTGCCTGATGGATCGCTGCACCGGCGCGGTGCTCTACGAGCACAACGCCCGTGAGCGCGCCTTCCCTGCCAGCACCACCAAGATCATGACCACCATCCTGGCCATCGAAATGTGCGAGGATCTATACCAAGTCATCAATATCGGCAGCGAGTTCGATACCAAGGGCTCCGCTACCACCCCGCCCCTGGCCCGCAACGAGGAGATGCGCATCATCGACCTGATCTACTGCATCATGCTGGTTTCCGGCAACGACGCGGCCAGCGCCCTGGCCATTTACCTGGCCGGCTCGCAGGAGCAATTCGCTACCCTGATGAACCAAAAAGCAGCCGAGATCGGCATGAAGGACACGCATTTTTCCAATGCTAACGGCCTGCACGATGAAAACCATTATTCCACCGCTTACGATATGGCCCTCCTGGGCCGCTACGCCATGCGGAACGAGGCCTTCCGCAAGATCGTAGGCACATCCTCCGTCGAGGTGCCCGCCACGAACAAAAGCGGCGTGCGCAAGCTCGAAAACTCCAACCGTCTGCTTTTTACCAAAGAAGATAAAAAGAACATCGAATACGCCTACGCTACGGGTATCAAAACCGGCGATACCACGCAGGCAGGCCGTTGCCTGGTAGCCTCCGCCCAAAAGGACGGCGTGGAGTTGATCGTAACCCTGTTGGGCGATATCGAGGGCAAGGTAGCCAGCGAATACCGCTTTGAAAACGCGGCTAAATTTTTCGATTGGGGCTTTGCCAACTATAGCGCCGTGCAACTCTCGCAGCTGAGCCTGCCCATGGAGTTTTTTGCCCCCGTGACCAACGCCTCCTTCGATGACGAAACGGGCCTGGCAGTAAAGGCCGATATCGAGGCGGACGCCGAGATCGCGGGCCTCTCCGAAAAGATAAACGCCATCAAGGCGGATTCTTCCGCCATCACCGCCGCGCCCAGCTACACGGGCGGCGCTCTTACCGCGCCCATCAGCGCCGGGGATGTGATAGGCCAGGTGAGCTATAGCTACCAGGGTGAAGTCATCTACACGGCGGACCTCATCGCCCAGCGCGGCATTGATGAGATCGGCAATGTGGTGGATGTAGACCCTTCGGCCAGCCCCTTGCTGGTGGGCGATGAAGAGCCCAAGGGCAACCCCTTCCTGGTGTGGTTCATCATATTGGGCGTGATATTGGTCGCTTTCATGGTGATCCGTCTGGCCATGACCAAGCGTTACCGCAAGCGGCACCGCCGCCGCACGGTTTACCGCTACAAGGGCCGCCGCTGATGCGCGCCCTCGATCTTACACACCCCATAGAGGCCTCTATGCCGGTATTCCCCGGCACGGAACCGCCCTGCCTCCGCCCGGCCAACACCCTCGAAAAAGACGGCTTTGCGGAGACCTTGCTTTCACTCTATTCCCACACGGGCACCCATATGGACGCGCCGGCCCACATCTTTAAAGGCGTGCCCGCGCTGGATACCTTCCCGGCCTCGCAGTTCGTAGGCACGGCTCTGGTTCTTAATTGCACGGGCGCATCCGAAATCGGCCTCGACCGCCTCCATCGCGCCGGACCCGCGCTTGAATCGGCGCAGTTCCTGCTCTTTTACACCGGTTGGGCAAAAAAATGGGGCGCGCCCGCCTATTTCGAGGGTTTCCCCTGTCTCACTGCCGCCGCCGCGGATTATATCGTTTCCGCCGGCAAAAAGGGCGTAGGCTTTGATACCATCAGCGTCGATCCGGTAGCGGATGGAAATCTATCCATCCATAGGCGGCTGCTGTCTTCCGGCCAAACGGTGATCGTGGAAAACCTGACCAATCTCGATCAAATCGGCCCCGGCCTTTTCACCTTTTGCGCCCTGCCGCTTAAATTCGTCCAATCTGATGGCGCGCCCGTGCGTGCGGTCGCCCTGTTTGACTAGATTCTATAAAACATTATTTAAGCGGAGGAAATTTCCTCCGCTATTTTAATATGCAAACCATGGGGCAATGGCCTTGCCGCGCGGCGGCATGTAAGCAGGCCGCCTTTGGGCCATGTTCGCAGGGCGGGATGCCTCCATTCGCCGCCCGGTTACGCCTGGCCATATTCTTGGGAATAATCGATGCAGCCCCCATCCTCCCAGAGGCGCTCCAGGTGATAATATTCGCGCTCTTCGGGATGGAAGATATGCACCAGGATATCCCCAAAGTCGAGCACGATCCAGCGGCCTTCGTTATAGCCTTCTTTGCGGCGCACCGTAAGGCCCAATTCGTGGCCCCTATCCTCCAATTCATCGCACAGGGTCTTTACCTGCACGCTGGAGCGGCCCGAGCAGACCACGAACCATTCGGCGATAATGGTTTTATCCGCCACATACAGGGCCTTGATATCCACGGCCTTTTTGTCGTCCAAAATTTTGCAAATGCCCAATGCCTTCTCTTTCATGGTTTCCTCCAATTGATTACCTCCTTTTTGTTGGTTTTGTATTTCTTCCCGCGCGGCGCTGGTGGCGGGATGCATCCGCTCCCCGGTTTTCGTAAGGTAGGCAGCAGTTTGATCGATGCAGGCCAGCATGCCTTTGTTAAGGCTTTGCTCCGCGGCCCTGGCTATGCCTTCCTTTGCCGCGTAGGCGCGGCCCGGTTCTATTTTATCCGCCAGGTAGATGGCCTTATCCAACTCCGTCATGCCGCTGCCACAAACCGTGTGCAGGGAGATAGCCCGCAAAACTTCTTCATCCTCGGTCCCATAGGCGCGCCTTGCGTGGGCCGCCCCAACGGGCGCGTGGCGGATGGGTTCGGACATGCCGCCTACCGCTAAACCATATTTGCGGGCCAGGCCTTCCGTATCCTCTTTGGCGCAATCATGCAGATAGGCCGCCAGCCGGGCCTTGGCGGGGTCGATCCCATAGCGTTCGGCCAATATGGCGGCGCTGCGCGCCACGCCCGCGGTGTGCCGGAAACGCTTGGGGCTAAGCTCGCCCCGAAGCCGCGCCACCATGCTCCTAAGCTCATCGGGCAGGTAGAGGCCGTTTTCATAGATATATTGAATGATGGGCTCGCAGGTATACCCTTCGATGGGAAGGCCCGCGGCCACCCGTGCGCGGATATCGGAAGAGGAGATATCCGGCCCCATAGCTTGAAGCAGGGTGATATCCGCCCCGTATTGCTTCCGCAGCCTTTGGGCCGTTTCCTCTACGCCGGGGTTATCCGGCCGGCCGGCCACCAAAAAGCGGGTGGTGGCCATGAGGCGGGCCGGGTCGTGCCAGGTATCGAGAGAAAGCAGCATGTCCGCCCCGATGAGCCAATAAACCTCCGCCCCCGGCTTCTCCGCCTGTAGCTGCGCCACCGTATCCGCCGTGTAGCTTTTTCCCGGGCGGTTCAGCTCGAGATCGGAGGCCGTGAGGGCGGGATACTCCGCCGCCGCCAGCCTGGTCATGGCCAGCCGCTCCTTTGCGCTCACGCCCGCGGCGATGGCCTTATGGGGCGGATCAGCCGAGACCATCAGCAGCATGCGGGAGAGGCCCGCTTCTTGCAGGGCGGCCAAGGCTATCTGAATGTGCCCCAGGTGCGGGGGGTTGAAGCTGCCGCCGAAAACGCCCAGGCGCATAAGCCTACCGTTCGTCCTTTCCCAGTACGCAAGTACGAATCTTTCGTTTATATTATACACCATCGGGGCCGCCGCGTATATCCTGCAAATATCTGCCAATACTAAAGGTAAATCCCAATCAGATCGGGGGTATGCGGATGCGGCGCAAACGCGCGCTCACGCGCTATTATAAACGCAAGCTTTACGGGGGCCGCAGCGCCTTTGCCCGGGCGATGGATTTCCTCTCCCTGCGGCTGATCGGCCTATTGGCCTGCTATCTGCATTTTTCAACCATCATCGACAACGCCGTGATGGCCGCTCTGATGAGCATCACGGCCATGGCCTTTGCCTCTGTTGCCATCGAGCTTGGCAAAAGCATCCGCATGGATCGGTTCCTGCGCAGGGAACGGGAAAGGATCGCCGCCGAAACGCTCAAAAAGAAACTGCTGGTCATGCCGCGCGAGGAGCAGCTTGACTTCCTTAGGCGCTATGCCAGGGCCAATCCTTCCCGCTTTGGCGAATCGGAGATCATCTTTACCTTGCACCGAACCGCCCCCGTAACCGAGGATGATGTGCTCTCCGCCGGTACGGCAGCAAAAAGGCGCGGCGCAGCCGCAGTTACCATCCTGCATATGGGGCCGGTGGCAGAAACGGCCCGCTCTTTGGCCGCGGATTATAGCGGCGCGAAGGTCTCCTTCCTGGCCCTGGCGGATATTCTGCCCGATGATGCGCGGCAGACCCTTTTGCCCGGGGAGGAGGAGATCGACGCCATCATTCTCGCCCGGGAGGACGCCTTGCGCCGCAAACGCAAAACGGCCCTGTCCAGGCCGTTTGAGCGGGGCAGGACAGGGCGGTACCTGCTTTGCGCGCTTGGTCTTTTCGCGGCCTCGTTCTTTGTGCGCTATCCGCTCTATTACCGGCTGATGGCAGCGGCCTGCGTTAGCTTTGGGGCCCTGGCCTATGCCGTGGGCCAGGCGGATAACCCCGCGCCGCGTTAGCCGCATTTACAGCTCGATTTTCGGCTCTTTTTCGTTGCGGCGGTAGATGGTGATTTTGCGGCCGATGCATTGCACGGGTTCCGCGCCCAAGGCTTGGCAGAGCTGATCGCCGGCCTCCCGCGCGCTGATCTGTGCCGTTTCCAGCACCGTGATCTTAATCAGTTCCCGCGCATCCAGCGCCATGCCGATCTGCTCGATCATGGTATCCCCGATGCCGCCCTTGCCGATCTGGAAAATGGGCTGTATGGTATTGGCCATGGCGCGCAGCCCGGCCCTCTGTTTTCCCGTCATATAATGTCCTTACCTCTCAATATTTAATCGATGTAGTCAAATTCCCATTCACCCATGCGGATGGTGCTCTCCT
>CAZAZI010000152.1:0-4900 GCA_964489575.1 uncultured Oscillospiraceae bacterium
ATAGCGTATCCTTAGCCCAGGGCACGCTCAAAAGCATGATACGCCAATGCATCTTTGCTTCCGCACAAGATGACAGCAAGCCCATCCTCACGGGCGTTCTCCTTGAGATGCGGCCAGATGAGCTTTGCATGGTGGCCCTGGATGGATACCGTCTGGCTCTGCGCCGTGAAAAACTTTTGAGCGGCATGAACGAAAAGGACGCTGTGATTCCTGCCCGCAGCCTGCTGGAAATTGGCCGCATGATGGAAGACCGCGACGACGCCGTAAAGGTGATCTTCTCCGGTACGCATGTGATGATGGATATGGGTCATACCAAGGTAACCACGCGCCTTTTGGATGGCGAATTCATCCGCTACAAGCAGATTCTGCCCGATGGGCAATCCACCCGCGTGCAGGTCAACCGCCAGGAGCTTTTGGATAGCATCGAGCGCGTATCCCTGATGGCCCGCGAGGGCAAGAAAAATCACATTCGCTTCTCCTTTGGCGCGGATATCCTCAATCTTTCCGCCAACAGCGAGATCGGCTCCTCGCAGGAAGAGATTACCGTTAACCTGATAGGCAATGATCTCGATATCGCCTTCAACGCCAAATATTTCAGCGATGTGCTTAAGGTGCTCGAAGACGACGAGCTTTTCCTCGATATGAACAACAACATCAGCCCCTGCGTGGTGCGGCCCGTGCAGGGCGAGCGGTTCTATTACCTGGTGTTGCCGGTGCGGTTGTTTACCGGTGCATAAACAGGTTATTTGAAAGCGCGCGGCTCGGCGGATTTGAT
Source organism: uncultured Oscillospiraceae bacterium (assembly GCA_964489575.1). Classification (GTDB taxonomy): domain Bacteria; phylum Bacillota; class Clostridia; order Christensenellales; family CAG-138; genus Pelethousia. The sequence continues at coordinate 776 of CAZAZI010000152.1, forward strand.
TCGCCGGGCCCTATTTTTTATGGGTGCTTCGCAGCCTTCTTTTTTGGGTTTGCTGCCGTGCCCAAGGCAATAAACGGAAAGAACCAGCACTAAGGCCGCCCCACTCGCTCACCGCCCACGTAGGGGCGCCTATGGCGGAGTCCCTTCTTATTATAATAAACACCTTGAAAAATATGCGGTTTTATGGTATGATTGTTACCATGGAAAATGGGCGGAAAGGGGCGAAACGGGTGCGTCTTAGCAGGCTTCGGCTCAATCAATACCGCAACTATAGCGCCCTGGATTTCAAGCCCCAGCCCGGGGTAAACGTGATCGTAGGGGATAACGCCCAGGGCAAAACGAACGCCGCGGAAGCTATTTTTTTATGCGCTTTTGGCAGGTCTCACCGCACGCCAAGGGATTGGGAGCTGATCGCCCGCGGCTGCGAGGGCGGCTATGTGGGGGCCGATATCGATTCGCTCGCTGGCAGCCACTTGATCGAGATCAAGCTTAGGGATGGCGAGAGAAAGAAGATATTCATCGACCGGCAGCTAGCCGGCCGCACGGGCGAGCTGATGGGCATCCTGAACGTGGTGATGTTCGCCCCGGAGGATCTTTGCCTGGTCAAAGCCGGGCCTGCGGAGCGCCGCAGGTTTTTGGATATGGAGCTGAGCCAGGCCCGCCCCGCCTATTATTACCGCTTACAGCAGTATAACGCGGCCCTGCGCCAGCGCAACGCGCTTTTGAAAGGGTTTGATATCCGCCCGGGTATGCTGGCCATGTGGGATGAACAGCTGGCCACATTGGGCGAGGCCATCATGGCCGAGCGGCAGAGGTTTATAGACAGCCTATCCACCATCGCCTACGACCTGCACAGGAAGATTACGGATGGGAAGGAAAGGCTCGCCATTGCCTACCAGCCCAACGTGAACATGGATGCGCCGGCGGATTTGCGCGAAAGCCTCTTGCAGGCGCTTACAGAGGGCGCCGCGGAGGATATGCGGCGGGGCTTTACGCAAACCGGGCCGCATAGGGACGATATGTCCATCAAATTGGGTGAGATCGACCTAAGGGCCTTTGGTTCGCAGGGACAGCAGCGCACGGCCGCCCTCTCCATTAAGCTCTCGGAGCTGGCGCTTTTAAAGGAAGAAAAAGGCGAGCCGCCTGTGCTGCTGCTGGATGATGTTTTAAGCGAGCTGGATCAAAGCCGCCAGCGGTTGCTTCTTCAAAGCGTGAAGGGATGCCAATGCTTCCTCACCTGCACCTCGCTCGATGGGTTGGAGAAGGCCGATATCGGCGGGGCGGCGCTGTGGAAATGCAGCGCGGGCGAACTGATGCCGCTGATTTGAAAGCGGCCGGAAAGGGAATCCTTCCAATAGAAGGATTCTATGGAAGAAGGAAGAAGTCCCCGCTGCCGGCTGCGAACGAAACGCACAGGCGGGCGCGGGGGTCGGGGCGCGCGCCCCTTATATAGAAAGGATAGAGCATGAGCAACCATACGGACTATAACGCTTCGGAAATTCAGGTGCTGGAAGGACTGGAGGCCGTTAAACGGCGGCCCGGCATGTATATCGGCTCCACGGATTCCCGGGGCCTGCACCACCTCATTTGGGAATTGGTGGATAACGCCATCGACGAGGCCCTGGCGGGCTATTGCACACACGTGGAAATCTGCATAAACGCGGATAATTCCATCACCGTGAACGACAATGGCCGGGGCATCCCCGTGGGCTATCATGAAAAGATGGGCAAGAGCGCCCTCGAAGTGGCGCTCACGGTGCTGCACGCAGGCGGCAAGTTCGGCGGCAGCGGCTATAAAGTAAGCGGCGGGCTGCACGGCGTGGGTCTTTCCGTGGTGAACGCCCTGGCGAAATGGCTGGTGGCGGAGGTGCGGCGGGATGGCCTTATCTACAAGCAGCGCTATGAATCCGGCGAGCCTACAGCGGATGTCAAGCAGGTGGGCGCCTATGAAGGCGAAAACTCCGGCACCACCATCTCCTATTTGGCGGACGACGCTGTTTTCGACAGCGTGGAGTATAATTTCGACCTCATGGCCAGCCGCATGCGGGAGATGGCTTTCCTCAACAAGGGCCTCAAAATCACCGTAACGGATAACCGCGTAGAGCCGCAGCGGCAAAAGAGCTTTTGCTACGAAGGGGGCATCATCTCCTTTGTCAAGCATCTCAATAAAAATAAAGACGTGCTGCATCCCGAGCCGATCTATTTCGAGGGCTCCAAAGACGAGCCTGAAAAGGAGGAGACCGCCTCGGTGGAGGTGGCCATGCAGTACAACAGCGATTATAACGAGAGCATTTTCACCTTTGCTAATAACATCAACACCATGGAGGGCGGCAGCCACCTGGTGGGCTTCAAGGCTGCGCTCACCCGCGTGGTTAACGACTACGCCCGCAAATATAAGCTGCTCAAGGAAAGCGATCAAAATCTTTCCGGCGAGGATATTCGCGAAGGGCTCACCGCCATCGTCAGCGTGAAGCTAACGGAGCCGCAGTTCGAGGGGCAAACCAAAACCAAGCTGGGAAACGCCTACATCCGCCAATTGGTGGATAGCGCGGTGAGCGACGGCCTTTCCGCTTATCTGGAGGAGCACCCGGCGGAATCCCGGTTGATCGTGGATAAGTGCCTGATGGCTAACCGCGCAAGAGAGGCCGCCCGCAAGGCCCGCGAGCTGACGCGGCGCAAAACGGCCCTTGATTCCACCTCGTTGCCGGGCAAGCTTTCGGACTGCTCGGAGAAGGACCCCAGCAAGTGCGAAATTTTCCTGGTCGAGGGCGACAGCGCGGGCGGCAGCGCCAAGCAGGGCCGCAACCCCGCTTTCCAGGCCATATTGCCCCTGCGCGGCAAAATCCTCAACGTAGAAAAGACCAGGCTCGATAAGATCCTCTCCAATAACGAGATCAGATCCATGATCACGGCCTTTGGCGCGGGAATCGACGATGACTTTGACCCTGAGAAACTTCGGTATCACAAGATCGTCTGTATGACGGACGCGGACGTGGACGGCAGCCATATCCGCATCCTGATGCTCACCTTCTTTTACCGCCACATGCGGCCCCTGATCGAGCAGGGCTACGTTTATATCGCCCAGCCCCCGCTCTATAAGATATCCCGCGGCAAGGGCGTTTGGTATGCCTACAGCGATGAGCAGCGCGATTCTATCCTGGCTGAAATTGGCCGCGACCCCAAGCCCGCCATCCAGCGCTACAAGGGCCTGGGCGAGATGAACCCCGACCAGCTTTGGGAAACCACCATGGATCCGGATAACCGCGTGATGCTCCAAGTCCATTTGCAAGACGCCATCAGCGCGGACGAGATATTTACCGTGCTGATGGGGGATAAGGTGGAGCCGCGGCGCGAATTCATCGAGCAAAACAGCCAATTGGTGACCGATCTCGACGTGTAAAAAGAAAAGGAGAGACCTATGCGCAAACACTTTGTTATCCCGCTGGCCTTCCTGCTTCTTGTAAGCCTTGCCTTCCCCGCCCTGGCCGCGCCCGCGGCGGAGGCTACGCCCGCCGCTATGATGAACGAAGATGGCGTTATCACGGTGGATGAAAGCCCGAATCTGTTCTGGTCCTACATGGGAGGAATCGCGCTATTCGCCATCGTCATCCTTTCCATATGGATCAAGGTGCGCGCCCTGCAAAGCGGCGCGGGCGGCCGCCGCTGAGGCCTGTAAACAAGCGCCCGGCGGGCGCTATCGCCGTTTTTTATGAATGCTAAGAATATGAGGTAACGATACATGACCCAGGGAGACGAAAAAACCCTCCGCGTCCGGCCCCTCGATATCGAGGAGGAAATGAAAAAATCCTTTATCGCCTACGCGATGGCGGTCATCATCAACCGGGCCCTGCCCGATGTTCGTGATGGCCTTAAGCCCGTGCACCGCCGCATCCTTTTTTCCATGGATGAGCAGGGTTTCACGGCGGATAAGCCTTTCCATAAGAGCGCCCGCATCGTGGGCGACGTGCTGGGTAAATACCATCCGCACGGCGACAGCTCCGTATATGACGCCATGGTCAGATTGGCCCAGGATTTCAACACCCGCTATATGCTGGTGGAAGGCCAGGGCAACTTTGGCTCCGTGGATGGGGATAGCGCCGCGGCCATGCGCTATACCGAGGCCCG
>CAZAZI010000153.1:0-4873 GCA_964489575.1 uncultured Oscillospiraceae bacterium
GCAAAGCGGAAGATCTTGCGCTTCATGCTTCCCCTCCGATGCGGTAGCCCACGCCCCGCACGGTCTCGATGAGCGCCGCGCAATCCCCCAGCTTTGCGCGCAGGGTGCGGATATGCACATCCACCGTGCGGCTTTCGCCTGTGAAATCATAGCCCCAGACGTTGGACATGATCTGATCCCTGGTCAAAACGATGCCGCTGTTGCGCAAGAGATAGGCCAGCACGTCGAATTCCTTTAAGGTGAGGCTGACGCTTTGCCCGTTTGCCAGCACCAAGTGCCTAGGGATGCTTACGAACAGCGTGCCCAGGCGGTATTCCTCCTGCTTTTCCTCCGGCTCCGCGCGGCGTAAAAGGCTGCGCACCCGCGCCACCAGTTCCATCATGCCAAAGGGCTTAGGCAGGTAATCATCCGCGCCCAAGTCAAGGCCCGCCACCTTGTCGTATTCCGTGCCCCGGGCTGTGAGCATCATCACGGGCAGGCGTGCCGTGGCGGGGGCGGAACGCAGCTTTTGCAAAACGCTGAGCCCGTCCTCGCCGGGCAGCATGATATCCAGCAGCGCCAGGCTGGGCCTTTGCTCCCCCATCGCCTGCCAGAATTCCTCCGCCGCGCCAAAGCCCCGCGCTTCCAGGCCGGAATTATTTAGCGTGTAGACGACCAGCTTTCGGATGCTGGCTTCATCCTCCAGCACGTAGATCATCGGCTTTCCTCCGGCCCGCTCCCTGTTTTGCTGCCCGTAAGCGCGTAGAGCACCCACTCGGCGATGTTCTCGGCGTGGTCGCCTATGCGCTCGAAATATTTGGCGATCATCAGCAAATCCAGGCAATCCTCGGCCAGGCTGCTATCCTGCACCAGCTGCTGGATCAGCTCCCCCTTGATCTTGCTGAAAAGGCCGTCCACTACGTCGTCGTAGGCGATTACGGCCCTGGCCTTGGCCTGGTTGCCGGCTACAAAGGAATCGATGCTGTCCGTAACCATTTTGATGGTGGCGCGGGCCATGTCCGCGATGTGTACGTCGCTGCCCACAGCACTGCCCTGCATGAAGGCGGAAAGCTCGGCGATATCCGCGGCTTGGTCGCCGATGCGCTCCATATCCGTTAGCATCTTCTGGGCCGCTGTGATGGTGCGCAAATCCCCGGCCACGGGCTGCTGGTGCAGGAGCAGGCGCAGGCAGGCCTGCTCGATCTCCCGCTCCAGCAGGTTGATATCCTGCTCCAAAGCCACGGCCTTTTCGCCAAAGGAAGCGTCTCCTTCCAGCAGGGCCTTCGTGGCGCTAGCGATAGCGTCCTCACAGAGGGCGCCCATGCGGATCATGCTGGTGTGCAGCTGTTCCAGCTGCTCGTCAAAACGCCTTCTCATCAACCGAACCTCCCTGTAATATAATCCTCTGTGCGCTTATCCCGGGGCATGGAGAACATGCGGTCCGTATCGCCGTATTCAATCAGCTCGCCCAGCAGGAAAAAGGCTGTTTTATCCGCAATGCGGGCTGCCTGTTGCATATTGTGCGTAACGATGGCTATAGTATATTTCATTTTTAATTCAGCCACAAGGTCTTCGATCTTGGAGGTGGAGATAGGGTCGAGCGCAGAGGTAGGCTCATCCATCAGCAGCACCTCCGGCTCCACGGCCAGAGCCCGGGCAATGCAGAGCCGCTGCTGCTGCCCGCCCGAAAGGCTTAGGGCGCTCTTTTTGAGCCGATCCTTCGTCTCCTCCCAAATGGCCGCGGCCTTGAGGGATTCCTCCACGATCTCATCCAGCCGAATTTTGGAGCGCACCCCGTGCGTACGGGGGCCGAAGGCGATGTTGTCATAAACGCTCATAGGGAAGGGGTTGGGCTTTTGAAACACCATCCCCACCCGCTTGCGCAAAAGATTGATGTCCATACCGCCGTAGATATCCGCCCCATCCAGCGCCACGGAGCCCGTGATGCGGCAGCCCTCCACCAGGTCGTTCATGCGGTTGAGCGTTTTGAGCAGGGTGGATTTGCCGCAGCCCGAGGGGCCGATAAGAGCCGTGACTTCGCGCTGGGCGATGGCCATATCGATGCTTTTAAGGGCCTGGAAACTGCCGTAATATAGGTTCAGGTCTTGTATCGTAATCTTATCCATTGCGTCCTCCGCTCATCCTTTTGGCAAGCCACGCCGAGCAGGCGTTGATCAGCGCCACCAGTGCCAGCAGCACCACGGCCGTGGCATAGGTTTGGTCGATATACAGCCCCTCGCTCGAGAGGTTATACATATGCACGGCCAGCGTGCGCGTGGAGTCGAACAGGCTCCCGGCCACCTTGGCCAGCGTGCCCGCGGTGAAGATCAGCGCCGCCGTTTCTCCCACGATGCGGCCGATGGCCAGGATAACCCCGCCCAATATGCCCGGCACCGCCGCAGGCAGCACAATGGCGAACACCGTGCGCAGCTTGCCGGCCCCCAGGCCGAAGCTGCCCTCGCGGTAGGCGTCCGGCACGGACATCAGCGCTTCCTCCGTGGTGCGCATAATCAGGGGCAGGATCATAATGGTCAGCGTACAGGTGCCCGCCAGGAGGGAATAGCCCCAGCCCAGCGTGACCACGAAAAAAATCATGCCGAAAAGGCCGTATACAATCGAGGGGATGCCCGCTAGCACCTCCGCGGCCATCCGTACCACCTTCACCAGCCTATTGCCCCGGCGGGCGTATTCATGAAGATACACGGCCGAGAAAATGCCCAGCGGCCCAGATAGCAACAGCGCCAGAGCGGTCATAAATATGGTATTGATCAGCGCCGGCAGCAAGGAAACATTCTCGCTGTTATATTCCCGGGCAAAGAGGGACGGTTTGAGATGCGGCAGGCCCTTCATCAAGATATAGCCCACCAGAAAGGCGATCACGGCCACGCTAAGCCCGGCAGCCAGCCGTACGGCGGCTTTGAGCAGGGCGGATAGATAATCCTTCTTCATGCCCGCTCCCTCCTTCTAAGCAGCGAGAGCAGCAGGTTAATGAGCAGGATGAACACGAACAGCACCACGGCCGTGGCGATCAGCGCCTCGCGGTGCAGATCCGCCGCATAACCCATTTCCAGCACGATATTGGCCGTCATGGTGCGCACGCCGCTAAAAATGCTATCGGGGATCACCGCTTGGTTGCCGGCCACCATGATCACCGCCATGGTCTCCCCCACCGCCCGGCCAATGCCCAGCACCACCGCCGCCAGCAGGCCGGATTTTGCAGCCGGCAGCACGGCAAAGAACACGCTGCGCTCATGGCTGGCCCCCAGGGCCAGCGCCCCCTCGTAATAGCTTTCCGGTACGGCCCTAATGGCGGATTCGGATACGTTGACAATGGTAGGCAAGATCATGATGCCTAAGAGGATTGAGGCCGTGAGCACGCTTTTGCCGCCGCCAAAGAGGGCTTCCATAAGGGGAACCAGCACCACCAGGCCGAAAAAGCCATAGATGATGGAAGGGATGCCCGCCATCAGGGAAATGGCCGGCCACAGCGCTCGGTTGACCCTGCGCGAGGCGAACTTGGCCATATACACTGCCGTGAGGATGCCCAGCGGCACCCCGGCCAATATAGCCCCGGCCGTCACATACAAGCTGCCCACGATCATAGGCGCGATGCCGTAGATGTCGTTGCCGGGCTTCCACCTGGTTCCCAGCAAAAAATTCAGCGGGCCGATTTCGGCAATGGCGGGAAGACCGTTCGCGAAGAGGAAAAGGCAGATCAGCACCACGCACAAAATGGAAACGCAGGCGCACAGCAAAAATACATATTTCAGGCAGGTTTCCTTCAAACGGTTCATGGCAGCTCCTTTAACGGATTGGTTCCCCGCAGGCGCAGGGAAGCCGGGGCCAGGCCCCGGCGGCTTCCGCTTCTTCATTTGTTCGCTCATTGCACCTCGGCCCAGTCCGTGAGGCTGCCGGTGTAGATGCCCTTTACCTGCTCCTTGCTGAGGTTCTGCAAGGGGTTGTCGTTGTTGATGATCACGGCGATGCCATCCAGCGCGATCACCGTCGGGCTGACGCCCGCCGCCAGCTCGCTCTCCTTCAACTCGCGGGAGGCCATACCGATGTCGCAGATGCCCTCGATCACGGAGTTCATGCCGGTGGTGGAATCGCTCTGCTGAATCTCCACCTCCACGCCGGGGTTCACAGCCTGGTAAGCCTCCTTCAATGCCTCCATTACCGGGGTCACGGAGGAGGAGCCGGCCACGACTACCTTGCCGCTGGCGGCGCTGGCGCTATAGGCCCCGCTGTTCTCCACGGCGATGTAGCCCTTGCCCTCCACCACGGCTTGCCCTTCCGCGCTCATGATGAAGGCGATGAAGTCCTTGGCGGCTTCGCTCACACTTGCGCCCACCGCGATGTTGAACGGGCGGGAGATGGCATAGCTGCCGTCCTTGATGGCCGCCACGCTGGGCGTCACGCCCTCGATCTGCAGGGCCTTGACCGTATCATTGAGGGAGCCTAGGGAGATATAGCCGATGGAGCTTTTGCTGCCCGCTACCGAGGTCATCATGACCGAGGTGCTGTTGGTGATCTCCGCGGCGTCCAGCGTCATATCCACCTTTTTGCCATTGGCGTCTTTTTCCTCTACCCCGAACAGTTCGATGAAAGCGCCCCGGGTGCCGGAGCCGTCTTCGCGGGATACCACGTTGATCTTGCCGCTGAGGGCTTTAGGCTCCGCCGCATTCGTTCCACTTTCAGTAGCAACAGGGGCGGGAGCCGGGTTGTCTTGGGCAGCGGTCGGAGCCGGCGTGTTGTTTGGACTGGCCGCGCAGGCCGTGAGAGTGGCAGACAGCAGGGCCACCACCATGATATGCGCAAATATCTTCTTCATTTTCATTCTCCTCGTATTATATAAGAGTAGTAGTTTTTAACGTTCCTCTCCAAGAACGAGCAC
>CAZAZI010000154.1:0-4872 GCA_964489575.1 uncultured Oscillospiraceae bacterium
TGTGCAGAAAGGCCGGCAAGGCCCGCATGATGGTGATCAACCAGATGGATCGCGAGAATGCGAATTTCGATAAAGTCATGGCAGAGGTCAACGAAAAGTTCGGCCCCAGCGTGGTACCCATCCAGCTGCCCATTTTAGAAAAGGGCGCGTTCGTCGGCTATGTGGATATCGTGCACATGGCGGCCCGCCGCTTCGATGGCAAGGGAGAAAAGGAAATGCCCATCCCCGACGCGCTCTCCGGCCGCGCGCTGGAGCTTTACGAGCAGCTGACCGAAGCTGCCGCCGAGAGCGACGAGGCCCTGATGGAGAAATTCTTCGAGGCGGGCGAGCTTTCCCGCGAGGAGATCATCTCGGGCCTGAGTAAGGGCGTGCTGGAAGGCGTTGTAACCCCTGTGTGCTGCTGCTCCGCCGTTACCAACGTGGGTGTGACCACTTTGATGGATAACCTTGTGCATTATATGCCCGCTGCCAACCAGGCCAAGGCCCCCGCCGCCGTTAACGCCAAGAACGGCGAGGCGGTGGAGATCGGCCAAGACGGCAAATTTGCCGCCCAGGTCATCAAGACCGTGGTGGACCAATTCGGCAAATATTCCATCGTCAAGGTATACCGCGGCACGCTGAGCGTGGAAACGCCGCTTTATAACGCCAATCAGGAAAAGAATGAAAAATCCACCGCGCCCGGCCTCATGCGCGGCAAGAAGGTCGCCCCCATGGATAAGCTGATCGCGGGCGATATCGGCGCGCTTTCCAAGCTGCAATTTACCGCCACTGGCGATACCCTTTGCGACCCGGCGGAGCCTGTGCGGTTCGCGGCCATCGACTTCCCCAAGCCCAGCATCAGCCTGGCGGTTTCCGCTAAGAAGCAGGGCGAGGAAGATAAGGTTTTTGCGGGGCTCAACAAGCTCCTGGAGGAAGACCCCACCATGGCCATGGAAAAGAGCGCCGAAACCGGCGACGTGCTCATGTGCGGCCTTGGCGAAGTGCACCTGGACGTGCTCTGCTCCAAGCTCAAGAATAAAACCGGCGCGGAGGCCCAAATTTCCGATCCGCGCATCCCCTACCGCGAGACCATCCGCAGCACGGCCGAAGCCGAAGGTAAGCATAAAAAGCAGACCGGCGGCAGCGGCCAGTTCGGCGTGGTCAACATGCGCTTCGAACCCCTGCCCGGCGAGGAGTTCGAGTTCGTCAACGCCATCGTGGGCGGCGTGGTGCCCAAGGAATACATCCCCGCCGTGGAAAAGGGCACACGCGAAGCTATGAAAAAGGGCGTGCTGGCCGGATACCCCATGATCGGCGTAAAGGCGACTTTGTTCTTTGGCAAGTATCACCCGGTGGATTCCAAAGAAGTGGCCTTCAAGAGCGCGGCGCGCCTTGCCTATAAAGAAGCCTGCGCCAAGGCCCAGCCCGTGTTGATCGAGCCGATCTACCGCTACGACATCACCGTGCCCAACGAATACACCGGCGCCATCATGGGCGACCTTTCCAGCCGCCGTGGCCGCGTGCTGGGCATGAACCCCGGCGTAGACGGCACCGTGGTTGTGGCCGAAGCGCCCCTCTCCGAGATGTTCAAATACGCCACGGACTTGCGCTCCATGACCCAGGCGCGCGGTTCCTTCACCAGCGAGTTCGTCCGCTACGAGGATGTGCCCGCCATGGAGGCCAAGAAGATCATCGACAGCGCCCAGAGAGACGAGGACGAGGAAGAATAATAATTCTCATTGCAACACAAAAGGCCGCCTTTTCCGGGCGGCCTTTGCCGTGCTTGTTATCCGTTCGATTCCCCGTGTTTTTTGCCGGAAACAGATTCCACGCCGATTGCGTAGACGGCTGTATGCGCGAGCGCGGCGGGCTCAAATTCGAAGGAGGCGGCGGGGGAAAAGCGGGCCATGATGCGGGAGAGGCCCATAGCCTTATCCGCATCCTCGCTCAGCAGGCGGGCTTTGCCAAAACCAATCACACTCTCGTAGGCGAAGCTATAGGCGCATGGTTTCGGGCCGCTGATCAGCTTGTGGCTGCAATCCGCCTCAAAGCAGACCCGGGGGTCCGCAGCCAGCATATCCGCCTTGCGGCCGGCCTTTGCACAATGGAAGAAGATGGTGAGGGAGCCGTCCTTCTCCGCATAGCCGAAGTTCAGCGGCACCACATAGGGGCCTTCGGGGCCGGTAAGGCCCAGGCGCAGGGCATCGCATTGATCCAGAATGGCCAGGATCTCCGGTAGCGCGACAACGGCCCGCTCGGCCCTGCGCATGGGGTGGAGCGCGTTAGGCATCTTAAGTTTCCTCCGGTCGTATTGTATTTTTATTATGGCCCAGCTTAGCCCAGAAGGGGAAGGTGAGGGGCCAACCCAGGCCGCCAAAGAGGGAGACCAGGCAATAGCGCAGGCAGTTGGCCACGGGGTTGCCGCCAAAGAGGGCGTTCAGGGGCGCTTTGAGCAGGGATTTGATGGCCAGCAGCAGCCCGAGGCCCAGGCCCAGCTTGAGCAATTGCGCCCACCACACGGCCTTGATCTCATAGCGAAGGCATTTTTCATCCACAGCCCAGGAGATGGTGAGGCCGATGGCGGCCCCCAGCAGGGTGTAGGCGCTTTCTAAGCCATGGGCGTCGAATTCGGCTACGTTGGCCGCACCCTTAGGCCAAAGGAGCAGATAAAGGGCCAGCAAGGCGGCTGCGCCCAGAGAAACGCCTTGGAGGGCGCGGCTTTTCCATCTGCCAAAGGCCCAAAGGCCGAACCAGGCGCTCGCCAGGCCGGTAATAAGGGAGACGCCCACGTCAAGCGGCGTGTGCACCCCTAAATACAGGCGGGAGAAGGCTGTTAAAACAATGGCGGCCACGCAGGCCGCAGACGCCCACCGGCGCTGCTTATACCAGGCGGCAAGGGCCGCGAAGATGCCCGTGGCGCTCTGCGTATGGCCGCTGGGGAAGGAATAGCCCGTAGCCGCCTCCCGGGCGGATTCCACGATGGTGAAGGAAGGATCCAATAGCCAGGGCCTGGGAATGAGGAAAACAGCCTTCAAAAGCTGGTTTACAGCCGTGCCGACCATGCCGATGAAGAACAGGCAATAGCCCCTGCGCTTATCCACACACCAGAGCAGGGCGAGAACCAGCACGATGAACACCGTTTGATCCCCTAAATATGTAAGGGCCGCGAATAGCTTATCGAAAAAAGGCGTACGGACGCCTTCCAGCGCGCGAAGGATGCTCATATTCAGCGTCATATCCATCCACAAAAAACCTTTCCCTTGATGCTGCTCCCAGTATACCACAAAGTAAGAAAACGGTGAATACGGCATGGCGTTTACGCCCCGCTCTTTGCGCAGGCATGGCCCGTATGGTATACTATCGATAAATTCTCAATCGTTTTCCATATAGAAAAGCGGCGATAAACAAGCCGGGTAGAGAAAGAACGGATACTTGGAAAGGAGCGCCCCATGCAGCTATATCTGGATAATATCCCCGTGGAGGCCGAATGCGGCGAAACCCTGCTCACCCTGGTACAAAGGGCAGGGCTGGACGCAGAGGGCCTGGCTATGAAGCCCCTGGCCGCCCAGATCGCCGGCGCGATCTACACCCTCAACAACAACCCCATTCAAAATACCGAGGATGGCCCTCAGCCCCGCCGGGTGGTGCGGGATGCGGGCGGCAGGATCAAGCTCCTGCGCTATGGGGACGACCTTGGTAAGCGGGTTTATGAGCGCACGCTGCAATACGTGCTGCTGATGGCCCTGCGTCAGCTCTGGCCCGGAGCGCGGGTGAACGTGCGCTATTCGCTGGGGCCCGGGGTCTATATGACGGTGGAGAAGGAGCCGGCCCTGTGCGAAGCGGATATCGCGGAGCTTAAGGCGCGCTGCCAAAGCATTATAGACGCGGATTTGCCGCTGGTTCGGGAGCGGTTGGATATCAGCGAGGCCATCGCCTTCTTCCAAAATGAAGGGCAGGGGGATAAGGTGCGCCTGCTCAAATGGCGCAAATTCGGCTATTTTGATTGCTACCGCCAGGGCGATTTTCTGGATTATTTCTATGGTGAAATGGCTCCCTCCACGGGCTATCTGAAGGTTTTCAATCTGCAATTTGTGGACCCAGGCCTGGTGATGCTCATGCCCGATGGGAAGAATCCGGATACGGCCGGCGTATATATGGACAGCCCCAAGTTTGCAGCCGTATTTGCCCAGAGCGACGAGTGGGGCAAGCTGCTGCATTGCGACACCGTAGCCGAGCTTAACGAGATGGTCGAAACCGGCTCCGTGCGGGAGCTGGTGCGGGTCAATGAGGCCCTGCACGAAAAGAGCTACGCGGGCATCGCGGACGCCATCGTCAAGCGGGGGGGCAGGGCGGTGATGGTGGCGGGGCCCTCCTCCTCGGGCAAAACCACCTCCGCCAACCGCCTCTATACCCACTTAAGGGTGCTGGGCAAGAACCCGGCCCTCATCTCCCTCGATAATTATTATATCGACCGGGATAAGCTGTTGCCGGATGAGAACGGCGAGATCGATCTGGAGAGCATCGATACCCTGGATGTGGCGCGCTTTAATCAAGACTTAGAGCGCCTTTTGCAGGGCGAGCTGGTGGAAACGCCGGTCTTCGATTTTTTAACGGCACGCCGGGCTCCTAAGGGACGCGAGATCCTGCTGGGCAAGGATGAGCCCCTGATCATCGAAGGCATCCACGGCCTCAATCCGCGCATGATAAGCCCTTCCATCCCTAAGGATAGCGTCTTCCGCGTATATGTGAGCGCCCTCACCACCCTTAACCTTGACGACCACAACCGCATCCGCACCACGGATATCCGCCTTTTGCGCCGCATGGTGCGCGACCACGAAACCAGGGGCGCTTCCGTGGAGCACACCATGTCCATGTGGCCCAGCGTGCAGCGGG
>CAZAZI010000155.1:0-4868 GCA_964489575.1 uncultured Oscillospiraceae bacterium
CACCCCCTGAAGCTGGTTATAAGTATACCCGCATTTGCCGCAATATGCAAGGGATATATACGGCCTTATTGAAAGAGGCACTTGGCCAGGCGGATGATCCGTTCATCCCGCCTGCGGATGGCCTCCGCGTCCTTTCCATCGCTGTAATCATAAAAGCCCTTTTGGCTCTTAACGCCCAGGCTCCCCTGCTCCACCAGGCCGTGCAGCAGTGGGTCCTGGCCCGTGGCGGCGCTCAGCCGGCCAAAGAGGCGGGTAGAAACCTTGTCGAAATTATCCAGCCCCGCCAGATCCGCCGTATCGAAGGGGCCGAGGCAGGCGTAGCGCACGCCCAGGCCGTATTTAACGGTGTTGTCCACATCCTCCACGCTTGCGGCGCCGCTTTCCACAATATGCAGCGCTTCCCTAAGCAGGGCGAATTGCAGGCGGTTGGTGATGAAGCCGGGGATATCCTGCTCGAGCACCACGGGCTTTTTGCCAAGGAAGGTTACGATATCCATCATAGCAGCCATGGTTTCGGGCGCGGTCTTTTCGCCCTTGACGACCTCGCACAGGGGGATCAAGTGCGGCGGGTTGAGCCAATGCTGGCCGGCAAAGCGCTCCGGCCCCGTGATGGCTTGCGCGATCTCGCTGATGGAGAGGCCGGAGGTATCCGTAGCCAGGAGGGCGCCCGGCGGGGCCAGCGCGGAGGCTTCTTTCCAGAAGCTTTGTTTGGCGGGCAGGCTTTCCGTGATATTTTCCAAAATGAGAAAGGCGCTTTGAAAGCAGGCTTTATCGCAGGTGTAATCAACCCGGCCCGCTATGGCCTCGGCCTCGCCCCGCGAGAGCATGCCCTCGCCAAGCAGGGTTTGCAGGCTGGCGGCCAGGCGGCCACGGCCTTTGGCGAGGGCATCCCCGCTAAGGTCGTAGAGGGTTACGGAAAAGCCCGCTTTGGCATATACCAGCGAGAGGGAAGCGCCCATCACGCCCGCGCCAGCGAGCACGGCCCTTTTGCCTGCGTAATCCATCGGTTGGCCCCCTTGTTTTTGATATCAAGCCCGCAGGCCAAAGGCCGCGCAGGCGTTGCGGTAGGTGATTTCCGCCAGCTCTTCCGCCTCTACCCCGTGGATCTCGGCCAGCTTTTGCAGCACCAGCGGCAGCAGGCGGGATTCGTTGCGCTCGCCCCGGTGGGGCACGGGGGCCATGTAGGGGCAATCCGTTTCGATCAGCAGGCGTTCAAGGGGCACGGCGGCCGCGCTCTCCACTACCTTGCGCGCGTTGTGGAAGGTGACGGCCCCGCCAAAGGCCACATATAGCCCCAGGCCCACGCATTCCCTGGCGGTCTCCGGGCTGCCGGAGAAGCAATGCATCACACCCCGAAGGCCCCGCTTATGCGCCCGCAGGATATCCACGGCGTCGCCATAGGCCTCGCGCACATGCAGCACCACAGGCATATCCAGCTCCTGCGCCAGGGCAAGCTGCTGCGCAAAGGCCCGGCGCTGCACCTCCCGGGGGTAAAAGTCGTAATGATAATCCAAGCCGATCTCGCCCAAGGCTACGGCCTTATCCTCGGCGCACAGCAGGCGGGCCATTTCGGCCAGCGCGTGCGCATCGGCCTTGCCCGCCTCGTGCGGGTGCACGCCCAACGCGCAGTAAATGCCCGGATAACCGGCGCAAAGAGCCAGCGCCTTGGCAAAATCCGCCGGGTCGCAGGCCACTTCCAGAATGCGTTCAACCCCGGCTGCGAATTGCGCGGCCAAAACCTCGGCCCGGTCCGGGTCGAAGCGCTCGTCGTTATAGTGGGCATGGCTGTCGAAGATGCGCATAATCAGAATTCCTTTTTCAGGGAGCGGGTGAAGAGCGCGTCCAGCGTTTCCTGGGGCACGGCGCTGCGGTAGATCACGGCGTCCACGGCCTCGCAGATGGGCAGTTCCACCCCATAGCGCGCACCCAGGCTCAGCAGTGCCTTCACGGCGTAGCAGCCTTCGGCCAGCTTATCAAAGGGCTCCTTGCGGATCAGGGCCTCTCCATAGCGGCGGTTATGGCTAAAGGGAGAAAAGACCGTGGCCTGATAATCCCCCAGGTGGCAAAGGCCATAGGCGGATTGCTCGTTGCCGCCCAGAGCGGCGATCAGCTGGGCGATCTCCCGCGTGCCCCGGCTCATCAGCGCGCCCTTGAGGTTGGTGCGATCGAGGCCATCCAGCATGCCGGCGGCAAGGCCGATCACATTCTTGGCCGCCGCGCCGATCTCATTTCCGAGAAGGTCTTGCCCGTAATAGAAACGGATCAGATCACCTTTGAAGGCCTGGATCAGCCGCTCCTTGGCGGCCTCATCCAGTGAATCGATCACCATGCAGTTGGGGATGCCCGCGGCAAATTCCTGCACGTGGCCCGGCCCCAGCCAAACGGATACCGGGCAGGAAGCGGGCAGATACTCCCCCGCAATCTCGGACAGACGGCGGCCCGTGCCCATCTCAAGGCCCTTCATGCACAGCACCACGTCCTTATTGGCGGGCGAAAGGGCGGCGATCTCCCCCATAAGGGAGCGCAGGCTCTGCGAGCCGATGGAAATCGCCAGTATATCCGCCCGGCCCACCGCTTGCCCCAAATCGGCGCTAAGGGCCACGGAGGGCGGCAAGGTTACGGCGCCGTTGCTGCGCGTTTCTATAAAGGCGGCCAGGCGGGGGGAATCCGGCCTGCCGCAGAGGGTCACCCGGTGGCCCAACTTGTCGAGATACCAGGCGAGAAAGCCGCCCCACCGGCCGCAGCCGATTATTGAAACATGCATGTGCGTATATTACTCCCAGTTAAAATAGAATTACCTTTACGTTCTTCTTGCCCCGCGCCCGTGCGGCCCGCCGCCTTGGCTGGCGGTAGGGGCCTATTATATTATGCCTCTACGCGGAATTGGTAGTTATAGAGGGCCGCGTAGGTAGCGCCCAGGGCCATGAGCTCGCTGTGCGTGCCCCGCTCGGTGACGCCGCCCTTGGTGAGCACGGCGATTTCATCCGCCTGCTTGATGGTGCTCAGGCGGTGGGCCACGATGATGCAGGTGCGGCCCCGGCTCAATTCCGCAAGGGATTTTTGAATCAGCATCTCGGTTTCGTTATCAAGGGCGCTGGTGGCCTCGTCCAGAATGAGGATGGCGGGGTTTTTGAGGAAGACCCGGGCGATGGAGATACGTTGGCGCTGGCCGCCGCTAAGCTTGAGGCCCCGCTCGCCCACGTTGGTATCATACCCATCCTCCAACGTCATGATATGGTCGTGGATGTTGGCCTTTTTGGCTGCTTTGACAATGGCCTCGTCCGTGGCGTCCAAATCGCCGTAGGCGATGTTTTCGCGGATGCTGCCGTTAAAAAGGAACACATCCTGCGCCACGATGCCGATGTTGCGCCGAAGCGAATCCCGGGTGAGAGAGCGGATATCGAGGCCGTCAATGGTGATGGCCCCGGCGTCCACATCGTAAAAGCGGGGGATCAGGTTGCAAAGCGTGGTTTTGCCGCCGCCGCTGGGGCCTACCAGGGCCAGGGTGCGGCCGGCCGGGATATCCAGCGTCAGGCCCGAGATCACCCGGCTCTGTTGATCCAGCGCATCGCTGTTTTCATAGCGAAAGGAAACGCCCTCGAAGCGAATGTGGCCTTCCAGCCTGCCCGCGTCCAGGGCAGCCGGATCTTCCGCCTCCGGGGCTTCATCCATCACCTCGATAAAGCGGGCAAAGCCGGTCATGCCGTTTTGCAGCTGCTCGAACATGGTAATGAACTTATTGATGGGCTTGAGGAACATGTTGATATAGAGCAGGAAGGCGGCAAAATCGCCCGCGTCGATAGCCCCCCGGAAAAAGAACAGGCCGCCGCCGCACAGAACGATCAGGTAGAGGGAGTCCGTGAGGAAGCCGGAGCCGGAATAAAACCAGGCCATGGCCCTGTAGGAGGCCGCCTTAGCCGAGATAAAGAGGCTGTTGGCCATATCGAATTTAGAGTTCTCGTGCGACTCGCCGCTGTAGGCCCGGGATACCCGCATGCCGGCGATGGCGGTTTCCACCCCGGCGTTGATATCCGCGGTCTGCACGCGGGTCTCCTTAAAGGCGGCCTGCATATTCTTGCGGGCGCTGATGGCGAACCAAACCACAAAGGGTACGGCCGCAAAGGCCAGAATGGTCAGCCGTAAGTTGATCGTCGAGAGCATGATAAAGGAGCCGATCAGCAAAATACAGGAGAGGAAGATATCCTCGGGTCCGTGGTGGGCCAGCTCGGATACATCCTGCAAATCGTTGATCATGCGGCTCATAATGCCGCCCGTCTTGTTTTCATCAAAAAAGGCAAAAGGCAGGCGCTGCAAATGGCGGAACATATCCCGCCGCATGTCTCCCTGGATGCCCACGCCCACCATATGGCCCCAATATTGCACCACATAGGAAAGGCCCGCCTTCACCAGGTAAATGGCCAGAAGCGCCCCTGCCCAAAGGAGCAGCAGCCTAAGGTTCTGCTCGGGCACATAAACGTTGATGATGTTGCGGGCGATGATGGGATAAAACAGATCGCACAGCGCCACGATGAAGGCGCAGCCCATATCGAGGGCAAAGAGCCTGCTATGGGGCTTGTAATAAGCGATAAAGCGTTTGAGCATATAAGCGAAAAAACCTTTCGTATGGTAGCAAACGCGGCGCATACAATATGCGCCGCGAAAAAAGTGAGGATTAAGGCAGCGCCGGCCAAGGGAACAGATCAGGAGACCATATCCCCTTGGTAGGAGATGAGGCTGGCGTCGTATACGCCATCCACTCGCAGGAATTTTTCCACAAAACCGGTTTCGTTATCCTTCAAGCGCATCTCCAGCGTCATCTCGATGCCGTCGCGCTGGGCGGTTTTGCTGCGCAGGCGCGCGCCGGGCAG
>CAZAZI010000156.1:0-4855 GCA_964489575.1 uncultured Oscillospiraceae bacterium
TAAAGTTGACCACGCCCGCGCGCAGCATTTCCCGCGTGCTGGGCACATCGTCCGTGGCGATCACAAAGGGCCGCTTTTCGTATTCCATTTCCTGCACGGCGCGGCACGCGCCATAGGCGCCCGCGGCCGTAATATACACGCAGTTCACCTCTTTGTGCTGCGTGAGCATGGCCTTGGTGCGGGCATAGCTGACCTCGTCGTTATCCTGTGATTCAAACAGGCCCACCACCTCGTAGGGCACGCGCTTTAAATCCAGCTTTTGCAAAAAGCCCTGCATGCGCTCGTTATGGCCCTTCATCTTGAAGGAGCCCATAATGAGAAGGATGTGCAGCGGCTCGTTGGTGATCATGGAAAGCAAGCCGCCGGCTGTACTGCCGCCCTTATTATAATCGCAGCCCACATAGCATAGCCGATTGGTGTCGGTCAGATCCGTATTCACCGTGATCACAGGGATGCCCTGCTCCACGACCTGGTTGATATAGCTTCGGATCTCCTGGGTATCGATAGCGGCCACGCACAGGGCCGTGCAGCCCGCCTCGACCAGCCGGCGGATACCGTCGATATGGTCCTGGGGGCTGAAGCCCTCGACCTCCTCGAGCAAAACCGAAACGCCGAAATCCTTAAGCTCCTGCTCCGCATCCCGCATGCCGCGCACGACGTCCTCAAAAAACGGGTTGCCCCTGCCGGGCAAAAAGAAGCCGATGGTGATGGGTTGCTTCTTGCCTGCGAGTATCTTGCCCGCCTTGTTGGGCACAAAGCCCATTTCCGCAGCCGCCCTGCGCACCTGCTCCGCAATCTCCGGCTTGACGCCGGGCCGGCCATGAAGCACCCTATCTACCGTGCCTCGGGAGACCCCGGTCGCCTCCGCAATTTGTCTGATGGTAACGGCCAATCGCCTCGTCCCCCTTGTAGTTGCAATGCCGATAGCCTATCCAGACTATCGACAAGATATTTTAACATATTTTCATGCTCGGTCACAACGGATACTTACCGCGGCGATCCTATATAGGCGGACGCGGCAAAGCCCGCGTCCGCCGCTTTATGCAAGCCCTTTATGCGTATGGATTCTCGCCCTTATAGAGCATGCCTTTGGGCTGGTTGAAGGCGATATCCTCCACGCCCAGGTAGGTGAACACATCGAACAGCGCCTTGCCGTAATGGCCGAAAGCCACAGCCCCATGGTGCGGGTAGCGCTTGGCGATCAGCACATTGCGGTAAAACCGGTCCATCTGATCGATGGCAAACACGCCGATGCTGCCAAAGCTGCGGCTGGGCACATCCAGCACCTGCCCCTGCGCGATATAGGCCTTAAGCTGGCAATCCGCCGTGCCCTGCAGGCGGTAAAATGTGATCTCGCCGGGCTTAAGGTCGCCCTCCATGGTCCCCCGGGTGATATCAGGCTCGGCCAGATCCGGCTCCAGACCCCGCTTCATGATGAGCTGATAGCCCATATGCGGGTTTTTGAGCAGGCCGCAGGCGGTATTGCCGCAATGAAAGCCCATAAAGGTCTCCACGTGGCGCACGGGATACTTGCCCTCGATATCCTCCCGGTAGATTTCAGCGGGCACGGTGTTGTTGATATCCAGCAGGGTGACCGGCTGGCCGGAAACGCACACGCCGATGTATTCGGAAAGCGCGCCATAAATATCCACCTCGCAGGAGATCGGTACGCCCCGGGCCGTAAAGCGGCTGTTCACATAGCAGGGCACAAAGCCGAACTCCGTTTGGAAGGCGGGCCAGCACTTATTGGCAAAGGCCACATATTGGCGGCTGCCCCTGTGCTCCTCCATCCAATCCAGCAAGGTGAGCTCATACTGGGCCAGGCGCGGCAGCACGCCGGTGTAGCGGTTCTCGCCCACCTCGGCGCGCATATCCTCCATCACGGCGGGAATGCGGGGATCGTCCTTATGTTTATTGAAGGCCACCAGCAGGTCCAGCTCGGAGTTTTCTTCGATCTCCACGCCCAGGTCGTGCAGGGGCTTGATGGGGCCGTTGCAGGCAATGAAGTCCTGGGGCCTGGGGCCAAAGGTGATGATTTTTAGCTCCCGCAGGCCCAGCAGCGCCCGCGCCATGGGCGCGAATTCCGCGATCATCGCCGCGATCTCTTCGGCCGTGCCCACCGGATAGGCGGGAATGAAGGCCTTGAGGGAGCGCAAGCCCAGGTTATAGGAGCAATTGAGCATGCCGCAATAGGCGTCGCCACGGCCGTCGAAGAGGTCGCCATCACCCTCGGCGGAGGCCAGATACATCACCGGCCCATCAAAGAAGCGCGCCAAAAGCGTTTCGGCGGTTTCCGGGCCAAAGTTGCCCAGCAGCACGACCAATGCGTTGCAACCCGCGGCCTTCACATCCGCGGCCGCCGCCTGGGCGTGCCTTTCATTTTCCACGGTGATAGCGCATTCGTATATATCGCCGTAGGCTTCCTTTACCGCCCTGCGCCGCCGCGCGGAGAGCGAGGCGGGGAAGCAATCCCGGCTCACGGCTATGATGCCAAGCTTAACCTGTGGTATGTTCTGCATATCGATATCCTCCTGTTGTATGATTGCGCCTTGCGTTACCTTATGCCAAGGTGATGTTTTCCCCTTCGAGGCCGATGAACGCGCCCTGGCGTGCCTCGTCGCTTTGCGGGTGGGCGATGAGCCACTTATTGCGCGCCCACAGCAGGCGGTCCTCCTGCGTTTGCGGCCGAATTTCGGGCTTGTGCGTGTTGGTGCCTTTGGGCAAGGCCACGGCCACCCGGAAGGCGTCGCTCTCAGGCCCGTTGCAGGGCGCATAATGCAGCGTGGTCTCATAGAGCAGCGCCATAGCGCCGCCGGGCGCCAGGAAAGTCTCTACCTCGCTGGTGGAAAGCTTGCCATCCTTCACCTTTTGCAGAGGGGCTACCAGCAGAACGATATCCTCGCAGGGGATATTGACCTCGCTGCAGCGGTGATATTCCAAACAGTTGAGCCTGCGGTTACTGCCATTGCAATAGCCCAGCTGCATAGGCATGCCGCCAAATACGTTATCCGCCAGCTGCTTAGCAAGGGGCAGGGCCTCAAGGGCCGCATCCGACGGCACGTATACCGTGTGATCTATCGGGCAGGGCGTGCCGTTGCGCAGGGCCGCAACCAGCGGTGCGGTATCATAGCCTGCGATAGCTTTTCCATAGGGTAAAAATTCGGGATCATAGATCGTTTTCATAGCTCGTTCCTTCCTACATTATAGGATCGCAAGGGCATGGTAGGATTCCCGCAGGGCCGGATAAAGGCTGGTGAAGATGCGGTAATAGGGCTCGTATTGCGCGCCGCGCGCCGCATCGGGCAGCGCCGGCTCGTTGGTGCGGATCAGCGCGTCGCAACCAGCCTGCACGCTGGCGTAAAGGCCAGCGCCCACGCCTGCCAGTATGGCCGCGCCCAGGGCCGCGCTTTCGCCCGAGGAGGCGATGGTGCGCACGGGGCAGCCGTAAACATCGGCCAGCATCTGCCGCCAAAATGCGCTGCGCCCGCCGCCGCCGCAGGCCAGCATTTCGTTCAAACGGATCTGCATGCCGCGCAGCACATCCAGGCATTGCCGCTGGGAGTAGGCCACGCCCTCCATTACCGCGCGCAAAAGGTCGTATTTCGTATGCATGGCGGAAAGGCCGATAAATGCGCCGCGGGCGTTTTCATCGAGCAGGGGCGAGCGTTCGCCCATAAGATACGGCAGGTACAGCAGCCGGTTGGCCCCGATGGGCGAGCGCGCTGCCTGCACGTTCATCAGCTCGTAAGGATCAATGCCCATGCCGGCGGCCGTTTCGATCTCGGCCTGGCAAAGCGTATCGCGGAACCACTTGAGGGAAAGCCCAGCGGCCAGCGTGCAGCTCATCACGGCCCAGCTTCCCGGCACGGCATGGCAGAAGGTATGCACGCGGCCCAGCGGGTCGATGGTAACGCTGTTTGCGTGGGCGAAGACCACGCCGGAGGTGCCGATGGTGGTAAAGGCCCTGCCGGCCTTGACCACGCCGCTGCCCACGGCGGCCGCGGCGTTATCCCCGGCGCCGCCCACCACGGGCGTACCCGGACAAAGCCCCGTCAGCGCCGCCGCCTCTTGGCTGACCGCGCCGGTCACCTCCGGGGATTCGTATACCCTGGCCAGCAGCCCCTCGTCGATATCGAGGGCGGCAAGCACTTCTTTGGACCAGCAGCGGTTGGGCACATCCAGCAGGTTCATGCCGGATGCGTCGGATACCTCCGTGGCGAATTCGCCCGTGAGTTTATAGCGGATGTAATCCTTGGGCAGCAGGATATGGCGGCATTTTGCATAAAGCTCCGGCTCATGCTTGCGCACCCAGAGGATCTTGCCGCCCGTAAAGCCGGCCAAAGCGGGGTTGGCCGTGATGGCGATCAGCCTCTCCTTGCCCACACGCTCCGTCAGCTCGCGGCATTCCTCACCCGTGCGGCCATCGCACCAGAGGATAGCGCGCCTAAGCACCTCGCCGGCTTCATTGAGCATCACCAGGCCGTGCATCTGCCCTGCCAGGCCCACGCCCTTTACGTCTTTTGGGTTTACGCCGCCCTTTTCGAGCGCGGCGCGAATGGTCGTAGCCGCGGCCCGCCACCAGTCCGCCGGCTCCTGCTCGGCCCAGCCGTTCTGCGGCTGGTAGAGGGGATATTCCTGCGAGGCGGAAGCGGCTACCTGGCCCGCCGCGTCAAAGAGCACCGTTTTCGTGCCCGAAGTGCCGATATCTACGCCGATCAGATACTGCATGCGGCCCTCCTACGACGACTTCACGCGCTTTTTGCTTAGCACGTCGAAAACCACGGCCGCCAGCAGCACCATGCCCTTGACGACCTTTTGCCAGTTGGCGTCCACGCCCAGGATGGACATGCCGTTG
>CAZAZI010000157.1:0-4854 GCA_964489575.1 uncultured Oscillospiraceae bacterium
ATGCGGCGGATTGGTATATCGCCTCCACCAACGCCATTACCCGCGACGGCAGGCTGATCAACATCGACGGCCGGGGCAACCGGGTGGCGGGCATGATCACGGGCCCCCGGGAGATTATTTTAGTAATCGGCAAAAACAAGCTGGCCTTAAACGAGGCGGAGGGCCGCCTGCGGGCCAAAAATGTTGCGGCTCCCTTAAACGCCAAACGGCTCAATCTCAAAACGCCCTGCGTAGCGGATGGGAAATGCCACGATTGCGCCTCGCCGGATCGCATCTGCTGCGTGACCTCCATCATCGAATACAAGCCGTATTGGATAAGCGCCTTCCATTTAATTTTGGTGGATGAAGAGCTGGGCTATTGATGTATTACGCCTATCTACTGCGCTGTGTGGACAGCACCCTCTATGCCGGCTATACGGACGACCTTGATAAGCGCCTTTGCGCCCATAACGCAGGCCAAGGCGCGAAATATACCAGAGGCAGGCTCCCCGTATCCCTCGCCTATTGGGAAGCTTTTGAAACCAAGCCCGAAGCCCTGCGCCGGGAATGGGCGTTTAAGCGCCTCACCCGGGCCCAAAAGCTATCTCTTATACAAACGGCCAAGGCGGGCGATTAGCCCGCCGCAGCCGTCTTTTTGCTTTGGTTCGGGTTCGTTCTCTTCCCTTAGCAGCAGCCGCAGTTGGTGTTACTGCCGCAGCCGCCGCAGCTGTCGTTGTTCCCACAGCAGCTAAAGAGGAGAAGCAGGATGATAATCCACCAGCAGTTGTTATCGCCGATGCCGCCAATGCAGTTGTTGTTGTTGTTACAGCCGCAGTTATCGTTGGCGCCGCCACAGCCACAAGCGAGAAGCAGGAGGATGATCCACCAACAGTTGTTCCCACCGAAAATACCGCCGTTACCGCAATTGCACATATAGTTGCCTCCTTGTTTACTAAGCGCGCAGCGCTCTTGCTACGATATAGTACGCCAATACGACAATTTGTGTGCCGTTTGGCCTTAAAAAATGCCTGCGGCGCGCCCGATTATGGATCGCGCCGCTCTTGAAGTGGCAGGGTGACTATGGTATGATAGGATAACTGTAACGCGGTATCAATTATTTTCCGAAAGGAGACGAGCATATGACAAACTTCAGCATGGACAAGGTCGTGGCCCTTTGCAAAAATCGGGGGTTTATCTTCGCCGGTTCCGAGATATACGGCGGTTTGGCCAATACATGGGATTACGGCCCGCTGGGCGTGGAGTTCAAAAACAATGTAAAAAAAGCATGGTGGCGTAAATTCGTTCAGGAAAGCCCTTACAACGTGGGTATGGACGCCGCCATCCTCATGAACCCCGAGGTCTGGGTGGCTTCCGGCCATGTGGTCAACTTCAACGACCCGCTGATGGATTGCAAGAGCTGTAAGGCCCGTTTCCGTGCTGATAAGCTGATCGAAGAATATGTTCTAACCCACAAGCTCGACGTCCATCCCGATGGATGGAGCCACGAGCAGATGGCCGATTATATCAAGGAACAGGGCATCGTCTGCCCCGAGTGCGGAAAAACGGAATTCACCGGCATCCGCAAGTTCAACATGATGTTCAAAACCTTCCAGGGCGTGAATGAAGATACGGCCAGCCAGATCTACCTGCGGCCCGAAACGGCCCAGGGCATCTTCGTCAACTTCCGCAACGTGCAGCGCACCACCCGAAAAAAGCTGCCCTTCGGCATCGCCCAGGTAGGCAAATCCTTCCGCAACGAAATCACCCCGGGCAACTTCACCTTCCGTACCCGCGAGTTCGAGCAGATGGAGCTGGAGTTCTTCTGCCAGCCCGGCTCGGAGCTCGAATGGTACGAATATTGGAAGGCTTTCTGCAAAAAGTGGCTGATAGACCTGAATATGGCCGAAGATCATATCCGCATGCGCGAGCACGAACAGGCTGAGCTTTCGCACTATAGCAACGGCACAACGGACATCGAGTTCCTCTTCCCCTTTGGCTGGGGCGAGCTTTGGGGCATTGCCAGCCGCACGAATTTCGACCTCAAGGCCCATTCGGAGCACAGCGGCGTATCCCTCGAATATCAGGATCCGTTCACCAACGAGCGCTATATCCCCTTCTGCGTGGAACCCTCGCTGGGCGCGGACCGTGTTGCCCTGGCTTTCCTCTGCGACGCTTACGACGAAGAAACCCTGGAGAACGGCGATATCCGTAACGTGATGCACCTGCATCCGGCCCTCGCGCCCTTTAAGGCCGCCGTGCTGCCCCTGCAAAAGAACAAGCTGGGTGAAAAGGCGCTGGAAGTCCACGCGAAACTCGCCCGCCGCTTCATGGTGGATTACGACGACGCGGGCCAGATCGGCAAGCGCTACCGCCGCGAGGACGAGATCGGCACGCCCCTGTGCATCACCATCGATTTCGACACGCTCGAAGACGATACCGTGACCGTGCGTGACCGCGATACCATGGCACAGATTCGTCTGCCCATCGCTTCTTTGGAGCAATATATCCAGGAAAAGACGGATTTCTAACCTACGAGATAGGGCACGCAAAAGGCGGAGCGCATGCGCTCCGCCTTTTTATATGCCGCCCATTCCGGGCTGCTTTATGATTTGATCTTGCCGCCAAATTTGCGTTTGAGGATGTGCGCCGCCTGGCCGGCCAGCTCTTCTAATTCATCCTCGTCCTGCCCTTCGAGCATGATGCGGATCAAAGGCTCCGTGCCGCTGGCCCGCACCAGGATGCGGCCGCCGTCGCCCAGCCGTGTTTCGATCTCGCGGATCTTGGCCTGCAAATCTTCATCCGCCATGGCCGCGGCCTTTTGCTCGTTCTCCACGATTATGTTCACCAGCAATTGCGGATAGATGGGCACCTCGCCCGCCAGGGCGGACATACGCTTGCCCGAGCTTTTAAGGATGTTCATCACCTGGATGGCTGTGAGCATGCCATCGCCGGTGGTGTTCTGATCGAGGAAGATCACGTGGCCCGATTGCTCGCCGCCCAGGCTATAGCCCTTTTGCAGCATGCACTCGAGCACGTAGCGGTCGCCCACGGCCGTTTCCGCCACGCCGACGCCAATGCTTTGCATGTGTTTTTTGAGGCCGATGTTGCTCATCACCGTGACCACCAGCGTATCGCCTTTAAGGCGGCCTTCCTCATGCATCACCTTGGCGCAGATGCCCAGCATGCGGTCGCCATCCACGATGTTGCCCCGCTCGTCCGTGGCGATGACCCGATCCGCGTCGCCGTCAAAGGCAAAGCCCACATCCGCCCCGCTTTCGGCCACCAGCTCCTGCAAAAGCTCGGGGTGGGTGGAACCGCAGCCGTCGTTGATGTTGCTGCCGTTAGGTTCATCGGCCCGTGGGATCACCCGCGCGCCCAATTCCGAAAACACCTCCGAAGCGATGCCCGCCGAAGCGCCGTTGGCGCAATCCAGCACCACCGTAATGCCCTCGAAGGAAGCGGTTGCAGTGGATTTTAAAAACTCCTTATATTCCTCCCTGGCGCGCCGGGCCGTAATGGCGTGGCCCACATCCTCCCCCGTAGGCCGGTTAAAGGATGCGCCCTCGCGGATCATGCGCTCGATCTCATCCTCCAAGGCGTCCGAGAGCTTGAATCCGTCGCCATTGAACCACTTGAGGCCATTGTATTCCATGGTGTTGTGGCTGGCGCTGACCATCACCGCCGCGTCCGCCTCATATAGGCGCACAAGGTAGGCCAGGGCGGGCGTGGGGATGACGCCCACATAGATCACATCGCCGCCCACGGCGCAGATACCCGCCGCGATAGCGGCAGAGAGCATATCCCCGGAGCGGCGGGTATCCCGGCCAACCAGGATGCGGGGGTGATGCACCTCGCTGGTAAGCACCTGTGCCCCGGCCATGCCGATCTGCATAGCCAGCTCGCAGCTTAAATCCCGGTTCGCGATCCCGCGCACGCCGTCCGTACCAAATAGCCTTGCCATTTCGTTCCTCCAAGCATGTTAAAGATATGGTTGTCGCCTATGCATTTTCCATGTGTATGCTCCATTATACCGCAGGATGCGACATTGCACAAACAAAAAGACGCGATCCGCGCCGCAGCCGCCTCGTTGACACGCCTTTCCCCGGTATGCTACTATAACGGTAAATGAATGGCTGGGAGGTATTGATATGGCCGAAGATAAGACCAAACAAGCGCCTGAAAAGGAAGAATTCAAATTTGAGGGCGCCGCCTGTTCCCCTGAGTTTAGCAACGAAGGATGCAAGCTCCCGCCGGAGGACGATGAGAAATAAGCCAAACCGTACACTGCGTAAACAGAATGCCCCCGGCGCGTAAGCGGCCGGGGGCTTTGCCGGGATTTCGCATCATAAGCCTTTAACTCTATGCTGGTAAGAATAAAAGTCTTCCTACACAAAGAGGCCAGGGACCGGATTTACTGCCGCGGAAGCCCCCCTTTTTTTCGCCCATCTCCCCATGCGCTTTGCTCAGCACTTCCAGTCGATTTTGGCGGGATTCGGCTCATCTTCCACGGCAACGGCGCGCAGTGCGGCTTCCATACGAGCGCACTCTTTAGCGGCGCACTGTTCGATCTGTGCCCAGGGTGCGGCAGTCCCCAGATGGTCATAGGCAATTGCCAGCGCTCCATAAAAGGCAAGCCCGATACAATGCCGGGCCGAATGAATTGTGGATGCGCATTGACCAATCGCCCGGGCGGCGGCTTGTGAAACAGCATTCCCTTCCGCTTCGCGGGCAGCCGCATGGCACCCGAGGATTTTGGATTTCGCCTGCGGCAGTTTGCTTTCACCAGCCAGCCATTCGCGAGCGGCATGCAAAGCGTCTTCCGGGCGCGGGTCATCCGGATAGTGCTTGCTCCACAGCGGCATTAACGCCTGTTCC
>CAZAZI010000158.1:0-4835 GCA_964489575.1 uncultured Oscillospiraceae bacterium
ACTTGCATCTCAACATCAGCGAATATGTGCTGGTGGATTTCAATATGTTCGAGGATGTGATCGACGAAGTGGGCGGCGTGACCATTCATATGACCGCGGAGGAGATCAGCGCCGCCAACGACTGCATCGCCGGCCTCAACAAGGAGCGCGGCGTTTCCTACCTCTGGGATGGCTTCATCTTCGCCGACGCGGGCAACGTCAAGCTCACGGGCAAGCAGGCCCTGGGCTATGCCCGCATCCGCAAGATCGACAGCGATTTTTCCCGGGGCAAGCGGCAGTTCAAGGTGCTCAACGCGGCTTTCGCCAAGTTCCGCAGCCTCGATGTCACCAAGCAATATAAGCTGCTGGATAAGCTGCTGCCCTTAGTGGAAACCAATATCACCAACGCCCGCATCGTGGAGTGCGCCGCCAACGCCCTGGCCCTCAATGCAAACGGCCTGCTCTACAGCCGCGTGCCCGTGGAGGATCTCTATAAGAGCGGCAGCTGGAACCGATCCTTCGTATTTTTAACGGATATGCCGGCCAACGCTCTGGCCCTGCACCAATTCCTCTTCGATTCTAGCGCAGTGGCGGATGAGGCCAGGATACTAACCCCGGGCGCCTCCCTGCCCCCCCGGACCCCCAGCATCTACCAGGGAGAGGATGGCAATTATTATTATTACGCCACCGGCCAATTGGTAGCGGGCCAAACGCCCGACCCCGCCGCGGCCAGCCAGGCCCAGCCCGGGCAGACCTACGACCTAAACGGCATGACCGTAACGGTGGATGAATCCGGCAATCTGGTGGATGCAAGCGGCAACATCGTGGCAGCCGCAGGCAGCTGGCACTTCGAATAGTACACACATACAAAAGCATCGCCATATGCTGTCATATGGCGATGCTTTTTATTTACGATCATATATCCGGCGCGTTTCGCTGCACGAAGGCCCCCCCTGGCGGGCCAATGGAAACGCGCGCCCTTTGGCAGGGCCACGACGGCTTCCCCGCCTGGACGGATGCGCGGCTGCTGCGCGCCTATGAAATCGTATGCGCGGCCCTGGGGCCGGTGTGGATCGGCGCGTGCTTTAAGCGGGCCGTGCGGGGGCAATCCGCCCATTACGCGGGCCTGGCGCTGGATATGGGCCAGGGCCTGCCGGCGGAGGGACGCGCCGCCCTGCGCCGTTTCTGCCTGCAAAGCCCGCTATTCTCCTATGTGGAGCCGGGCTATCTGACCCCCACCTGGGTGCACGCGGAGATTACCATCGCCCCGTCTTGCACGCCGGGCCGGGGCTATCCCTTCCTGCACCCCGGCGATTCGGGGCCGCACGTGTTCCTTTTGCAGGAGCTGCTTGGCCGCCAAGGCTTCCCCTGCCTGCTCACAGGCCATTTTAGCGAGAGCACCCGCGCCGCCCTGCTGCGCTGCCAGCAGGAGCGGGGGCTGGAAACCAACGGCTATGTGGACGGCGCGGTATGGGGGTTGCTTACTGCTTAAAGCAAGGGGCCGGGGGCGGATAGCCCATGAAAGCCTTACGCCTTCTCCGCTTTGCGCTTCTCGTAATCCTCCACAGCGGCCTTCACGGCCTCTTCGGCAAGCACGGAGCAATGGATTTTCTGGGGCGGCAGGCCCTCGAGGGCTTCCACCACGGCGGAATTGGAAAGTTCCAACGCTTCCTCCACCTTTTTGCCCTTGATCATCTCCGTGGCCATAGAGCTGGTGGCGATGGCGGCGCCGCAGCCAAAGGTTTTGAAGCCTACGTCCTCAATGATCCCCTCGTCATTAACCTTGATGAACATCTGCATGATATCGCCGCACTTGGCGTTGCCGACCATGCCTATGCCGTTCGCGCCCTCGATCTCGCCCAGGTTGCGCGGGTTGCTGAAATGATCCAATACTTTTTCGGTATACATAGGCTTCTCCTTTATCCTTTATACAGGGGGCTCATGGCGCGCAGATAGGCTACGATCTCCTTGAGCTGTTCGATGGTGTAATCTATATCTTCTTGTGTGGTATCATCCCCCAGGGAGAGGCGCACGGAGCCGTGGGCGATCTCATGGGGCAAGCCCATAGCCAGAAGCACGTGGGAAGGATCCAGCGAGCCGCTGGTGCAGGCCGAGCCGCTGCTGGCGGCGATGCCGCTCAGATCGAGCTTGAGAAGGATGGACTCGCCCTCGATGTATTTCATGCTATAGTTCACGTTGTTGGGCAGCCGCTCTGTGGGGTGGCCGTTAAGCTTAACCTCGGGGATCTCGGCCAGGCCCCGCATGAGCCGGTCCCGCAGGGCGGTCATTTTAGCCGCGTTTTCGGGCAGGTTGTCGCAAGCGAGCTTGATGGCCGTGCCCAGGCCCACGATGCCGGCCACGTTTTCCGTGCCGGCGCGGCGGCCCTTCTCCTGCGCACCGCCCATGATGTAGCTTGGCAGCTTGATCCCCTTGCGGCAATAGAGCGCGCCCACGCCCTTGGGGCCGTGGAATTTATGCGCCGAAAGGGAGAGCAGGTCTATGCCCATGGCCTTTACATCCACAGGCACGTGGCCGATGGCCTGCACCGCGTCCGTATGAAAGAGCACGCCCTTTTCGCGGCACACGGCGGCGATCTCAGGGATGGGCATGATGGTGCCCACCTCGTTGTTGGCGAACATGATGGTGACCAGGATGGTATCCTCGCGGATGGCCTCCCGCACTTGCCGGGCGGTGACCCGGCCATGTTCATCCACGGGCAGATAGGTTACATCGTAGCCCTGTTTTTGCAGGTACTCGCAGGTGTGCAGCACGGCGTGGTGCTCTACGCTGGAAGTAACGATGTGCTTGCCCTTGTTTTTATACTTTTCCGCCACCCCCAGGATGGCCGTGTTGTCGCTCTCCGTGCCGCAGCCGGTAAAAATGATTTCGCCGGGGGTGCAATTGAGCGCCGCCGCCACCTGATCCCGCGCAGCGTCCAGGCCCTTTTTGGCCTCCTGGCCAAAGGCATGTACGCTGGAAGGGTTGCCGTATACGGTGGTGAGGTAGGGCATCATGGCCTCGAGCACCTTGGGGGAAAGAGCCGTGGTGGCCGCATTATCCAAATAAATCTTTCGCATAGCGATCCCTCTTATTTTGATTGATTTTGTTCGCTTCGCTCCTGCGCGGCTTGCAAGCGGCCGCGCTGGAACACATAATCCTCCGCCATATCCGCCAAGGTGGTGGAATCCAGCACCTCGTCGATGCGGCTTTGCAGCTTGAGCCAAAGGGGCCGGGCACTGCAGGCGCAGGCGTTATCGCAGGCCGCGCCCTCCGTGCTCACGCAATCCATCACGGACGTGCTGCCTTCAAGCACGCGGAGCACCTCGTTGACGCTGATCTCGCCCGGCGGCCTCGCCAGGGAATAGCCCCCCTGCGCCCCCCGCACGGAATTGACTAGGCCCGCCTTGCGCAGCGCCGCGATGAGCTGCTCAAGATAGGCGTCGCTGATGCCCTGCATGGCGGCCAGGGAAGCGGTGCTCACCATGCCGCCGCCGTAATTCACGGCTAAATCCACCATGGCCTTTAAGCCATAACGGCCCCGCGTGGATAGCTTCATAGGGCTGTGCCTCCAATTCCGAGTAGTTCACTCTGATTTCTTCATCGATACTGTACCACACCACCCGGCCCTTGTCAATAATTCATAGCCGATTGCTTGGAATTATTTTATCCCAAAAACAAAAAACCGGCCTGGAAAAACCATACCGGTCAAAATGCCGCACGGGCGGCTAGCCGCCCACATATAAGCCGAACCCGCCGCAGCGGCATGCTTTGGCCGTTTTCTGCCTTGTCGTCAGTCGGAATAGGAACCGCTATGCCTCCTTCCTCCGCCTTGAAACCGTCTCAAATCATGCGGCAGCGGTCTGCAGGAGCCTCCGAACCACAAAGGCCGGCAGAGCGCGGCGAGGGCGCGAAAGCGTAGCGGGGTCTACGGTGAGCGGCCTCAACAAAGCTATGGCGGGCTTTGCGGCTTGGAGGCCGGGTTCGGATTATATGTGGGCGGCTAGGCTTCCAAAATGAGCTTAGGGGTAAATTCCAAATGATCTGCGGAGCAAAGGGTATATTCCACACCGTTTCGCAGGCCCTCAAAGGCGTTTCTGCAAGCTTTGCCGTGCAGGTGGCCATAAACAGCCCGCTCTACGCCATAGGCCTCCAAAAGCTCGGTAAAGCCGCTCTGCTGCCGCCGCTCGTTGAAGGGAGGATAGTGCAGCATGCAGAGCTTGGGCAGGCCGGCTGGAGCGGATTTGAGGGAAAGTTCCAGCCGGATCAATTCGCGCTCGTAGAGCTTTTGATCCGCAGCCGGGTCGAAGAGGGCGCTGCCCGGGCAAACCCAGCCCCGTGTGCCCAGCACGGCCACACCGCCTAGGACGAGGCTGTCGTTCTGTACAGCGTGCATGCCGTCCGGGAGGGCCGCGCGCACCTTGGAGATGGAATTCCACCAATAATCATGGTTGCCCCTAAGCAGCACCTTCGTGCCGGGCAGGGCGGCCAAGAATTCCAGATCGGCTTTGGCCTCATCAAGGCTCATAGCCCAGCTTATATCGCCGGGCAGGAGCACCGCGTCCTCCGGCCTAACGGCGGCGCGCCAGGCGGCTTGCAGCCGGGCCGCGTGATCATCCCAATTGGGCCCGAAGATATCCATAGGCTTATCCGTGGATAAGGAAAGATGCGGGTCTCCCAGGGCAAAAATCCGCATGGCCCGCACCTCCTATCTTGTGGCGGCGCCAAGGGCCGCCCTAATCTTCGTCTTCCTCCTCGGAGAAGGGGTCCTCTTCCTCCTCGTCCAGGCCGCCGCCCAGCTCCTGGTCGATCTCCTCCAGCTCCCGCTCGGGGATATCGTCCGAGCCGCCCAGCGGCAC
>CAZAZI010000159.1:0-4820 GCA_964489575.1 uncultured Oscillospiraceae bacterium
GGAGGAGGAAACGCTCTCCCTGCTGACGACGGTCGATCCGTCCTTCCCCGGCGGGTGCCGGATCAGCTAAGGCGATTTGAAGCGGCCCGGTTGGGGAAGATGGCGCACCGCTTTTGTATGAAAGGGCTATCACAGCAAAAAGCAGGGCAGGATGTAGATATCCCGCCCTGCTTTTCGGTTGCCCAATATTTATAGCCTGGTGCGCAGATTATCCCCGATCAGCTCCAATGTGAGCGTGCTGCGGGGGGAGAGGAGGCGGAAGGCGAAGCGCTCCCCGTATTCCTCGATGATCTGCTCGCGTGTAAAATTACTGGAAAAGGCCGTGGCCAGGCCCAGGCGCTGGCGCGCATCCAAAAGGTTCGAAAGATGCTCGCGGGTGATGTTGTTGAGCATGGGCTCGGCGCCGAGGTCGTCGAGGATCAGCAGCTGCGGCAGGGTGAAATCCGGCAGGGGCACGCGCTCGCCCAGGCAGGAGAGCACGGTTTGAAGAAAGGCATAGGTAGGCATGTTGAGCACGCTGTGGCCCCGCTCCAGCACGCGGGCGGCTACGGCATTGAGCAAAAAGGTTTTACCCAGCCCCCCCAGGCCCAGCAGCAGCAGGCCCTTGGGCTCGTTATCCGGGAAGCCCTCGGCATAGGCCCTGCAGATATCCCGCGCGCGGCAGGTGGCCTTGCGTTGCCGCTCCGTGGGGTATACATCCTCGCGGAAGGTCTCAAAGCGCTCGTTTGTGGAAAGGCTGCTTTGGGCGAAGCGCTCGCTAAGCACCCGCTGGGCAAGGCATGCGCACATGGCCTTCGCGCCTTCCGGCCCCGTTACATAGCCCGTATCCTCGCAAAAAGCGCAGCGCCAAACGGGCTGCAAAAAGGCGGGGGGGATGCCGCTATCCTTTAAAATGGCCGCTTCCTCCCGCATAAGCTCCTTCATAGCCAGGGCATAGGCGCGCCGCTCGGCCGTTTTATCCGCCGCGCCCAGCAATCTTTGGCCCAGGGCGTAGGTGCGCGCCTTGCGCTCGTCCGCGATTGCCCGGAGGCGGGGCAGTTGGGCGAAAACGGCCCGCCGCCGCTCCTCACATTCGGCCAGGGCCAGGCTGCGGGCCTGCTGATATTCGTAAATCAAGGCGGATGATGGCTTCATGCTATTCGTCCTCGTCGTCCAAAAGCTTTACGCCGATGTGCTTTAGATCCTCGGCGGAATAGGTGCGCTGGGGGGGCCGCAGGGCGCGGGATACGGGGGCCGCCTTGGCAGCGGTGGGGGCGGCGGGCTTGGCCTGCGCCTTCTCCCGGGAGGCCCGGGCTGCGGCGATGGTCGAAACGCTCTCCTCGTGCCAGCCCTTGACGATGCGCTCCATGGCGTTGAAGGGGCGGCTCTCCCCGGCCGCGTATTCCGCTGCCAGCAGCACCAGCTCCGGGCTCATATGCCAGGCGTATACCCAGGTCTCCACCTGCATGCGCTGGCTGGCCGTGGCCCTGCGGGGGATGCCCGCGCGGCGCAGGGCGTTGGCCGCGAGGTCTTCCACGGCGGCCTGGCGGCGGGCATATTCGGCGGAGCCGCCGGATAGCCGCGCGTTTTGCAGCACCGCGTCCAGGTAGGCGAAGGTGGGCTTTTCCGCCGCGGTGAGGGCCGCGCAGGCGGCCAATATCTCCTCCTCCGCCATGCCCCACTCCTTCGTCCATTTTTGATAGAGGGCCAGCTCATCCTCCGTGGCCTGGCGGCTCTTGCGCCAGCGCCGCAGGATAGCCTGGGCCCCGCTTTGCATTTCCAACTCAAACTGCACGCGGCGCTGCGCATCCCCGGCGGTCAGCACGCCCGCGTCCGCCCAGCGGCGGGCCTTCACATCCATATATTTTAGCCCCACCCTTGGGCCCTTCTCGCTGAGGCAATGGCGCACCAGCAGGATCACGGCGGCCTCTTCCAGGCCGAACACCTCGATCCAGTCGTAGATCTTTTGCATTTCATGGGGGAAGAATACCCGGCTTTTGCCGCTTGCGGCCAAGGCGTCCCGCAAAGCGTCCTGCAAGGCGGCGTTAAAAGCCGCGTAGCGCCGCGCGCCGCCGCCCGAGAGGGGCGCCGCAGCCGTGGGGTGCTTATATTCCACCCGCAAAGGGTCGTTCGCAAGGATGCTCACCAGGCCCTGGGCCTGCCAATATAAAAAAGCCTCGGCCAGCGCCTGCTCGCTCATCTCCAGGGCAAAGGCCATCTCCTCCTCGGCCAGGGCCGGGTTATAGCACTGCATCAGGCCGTAGAGATAGGCCTTAACATAGCTCTCGGGAGCCTTTTGCATATATTCGGCGATAAAGATATTCTGCACAGGGGTCACGCCGGCCATGGCCGTGGCGCGGGAAAAGCTGCATTGGGGCATATGGGTATCCTCCAAGTATGAATCATAGAAATTATATCATACGCCCCCCTAAAGGGCAAAAGTTCAAAAACGGCGGGGGGGATTTGTGCTATAATGGCGCAAGAGGTAGGATATGGTCATTTCGCCCCGCAGAAGAAGGAAACGGATACGCGGCTATTGGCTCGCAGGGATCGCGCTCGCCTGCGCTATTTTGGCCGCAATCCTCTGGCTCGCGCGGCATAGAGCACAACCCGTTTCCGCTGCCGCAGCGGAATCCCCCACGCCTACGGCTGCGCTGGGGCGCTCCCCTAGCCCCACCATCGCCCCGCAAACGGCTACGCCCGCAGTCGCGCCGGCGGCTGCGCCGTCCCCCTCGCCAAAGGCCCCGCGCACGCCCCGGCCCACCTTGCCCATTCGCCGGAGCCAACTGGCGCGCAGCCTTTATCAGGGCAGCCTCTTCATCGCAAAGGAACAGGCCCGGGGCGAGCTTTCCCTTTCCTATGTAAACAATGGCACGGAGACCCTGTATAGCCTTTACCTGCACCTATACCCCAATACCCAAGCGCCGGGCAGCCTAATGATCGAGGCCGTGGCCCTCGATGGCATACGGGCCTACTATACGCTGGAAGCGGAAGGGACGCGCCTGTGCGTGCCGCTGGTGACGGAGCTGCGCAGCGGGGAATCGGCCCGCCTGTTCCTACGCTTTGCGCTGCAAATACCCGAATACGGCTTTGGCCCGGCCCTGGCGGATAGCGCGGCCCTGCCGTTGCTATGCGTTTTCCCCACGGCCGCGGTTTATGAAAACGGCTGGATTACCGAGGCTACCGCCGACCCCGGCCGGGTGGACTACGCCCCGCTGGCGGATTGGCGGTTGCTGATCGAATCCGAGCGCACGCCCTTGCTCACAGGCGGCGATATGAAAAAGCTCGGCGAGGGCCGCTATCTTTGCACGGCCCAGGCCGCGCTGGCGGACTTGACGCTGGAGTAGAGAGGCGGCCGCCTCTCTACCCGGTTTTTAAGGCCCGGCGCATGATGCGCCGGGCCGCTGTGGTTAGCAGGCTATGTTTTTTATCCTTTCAGATACCGCGAGAGGAACTCCTGCGTACGGGCCTGCCTGGGGTTGTGGAAGATCAGCTCAGGCGGCCCCTGCTCGGCGATCACGCCCTCGTCCATAAAGACCACCTGCTTAGAGACGTCCCGGGCAAAGCCCATCTCGTGGGTGACCACCAGCATGGTGAGGCCGCTGGCCGCGAGGCCGCGCATCACGGCGAGCACCTCGCCCACCATCTCCGGGTCCAGGGCGCTGGTGGGCTCATCGAAAAGCAGCACCTCAGGCCCCATGGCCAGGGCTCTGGCAATGGCCACGCGCTGCTTTTGCCCGCCGGATATCTGCCTGGGCTTAGCGTTGATATAAGGCCCCATATCCACCTTTTCGAGGTAATCCATGGCGATGGCGCGGGCCTCGTCTTTATGGCGGCCCAGCACCTTGGTTTGGCCCACCACGCAGTTATCGAGCACGGTGAGGTTGTTAAAGAGGTTGAAGGATTGGAACACCATGCCCACCTTGGCCCGGTAGGCGGATTGATCCACCTTGCCGGCAAGGATATTCTCGCCGTGGAAAAGCACCTCGCCGCCGGAAGGGTGCTCGAGCAGGTTGACGCACCGAAGCAGCGTGCTCTTGCCGCTGCCCGAAGCGCCGATGATACAGGTCACATCCCCGGCATTGACCTCAAAATCCACATCCTTGAGCACCAGATTATTGCCAAAGCTCTTGCGAAGGTGCCGTATTTGTAAAATTTGCTCCGCCATATCAGTGCCTCTTCCCTTTCCGGATATCCAGATTCTGGGTGCCCTCTTTGCGTTTTTTCGGATAGCTGTGCAGGCCCGTAGTATGTGCCAGGGTATCCCGGGTGGAAAGGTTGTAGAGCTCGTAGCTATCCGGCCCGTCCATCTTGGCCTCCCACCAGCGCAGCAGCCGCGAGCAGCTGAAGGTGAGGATGAAGTAGATCGCCATGGTGATGGTGAAGGCTTCGAAATAGGTGTACATAGCCCCGGCCACGCCCTTGGTGCTGAAGAAAAGCTCCACCACGCCGATGGTGCTCAGCACGCAGGTATCCTTGATGTTGATGATGAGGTTGTTGCCGATCTGGGGCATGATGTTGCGCAGGGCCTGGGGCAGGATCACGCTGGTCATGGTTTGCCAGTGCGTCATGCCGATGGCGTGCGCGCCCTCGGTTTGGCCCGGATCGATGGAAAGGATGCCGCCGCGCACGGTCTCCGCCATATACGCGCCGGTGTTGATGGAAACGATGAAGAAGGCGGCCGTCCACATGCCCATATTGATATTGAAGAGCTGCATCGAGCCAAAGTAGATGAACATGGCCTGCACCATCATCGGCGTGCCGCGAAAGACCTCTACGTAGGCCTCCAGCACGGCGCGCACGATCCCCATCAAAAACCAATGCACGGGCCGGTTTTTCCG
>CAZAZI010000160.1:0-4791 GCA_964489575.1 uncultured Oscillospiraceae bacterium
ACAACGCCTATTCCTTCGGCTGCAGCTTTGCGGAGGTGGAGGTGGATATCCCCCTTTGCAAGGTGAAGGTGCTCAATATGGTCAACGTGCACGATTGCGGCCGCCTCATCAACCCGGCCCTGGCGGAAGCGCAGGTGCACGGCGGCATGAGCATGGCCATCGGCTACGGCCTTTCCGAGCAGCTGCTCTTCGATGAAAAAACCGGCAAGCCCCTCAACAACAACCTCCTGGATTATAAGCTTTCCACCACCATGGATCATCCGGATTTGGTGGGTTGCTTTGTGGAAAACTATGAGCCTACCAGCGCCTACGGAACCAAGGCCCTGGGCGAGCCGCCCACCTGCTCCGGCGCGCCGGCCATCCGCAACGCCATCCTCAACGCCACGGGCGTAGCCATCGACCGCGCGCCCATCACGCCCCACGTCCTCTTTGCCAGGTTCAAAGAGGAAGGGCTTATATAAGGAGGGACGCCCTATGTACGATATAAAAGCACTTTATGAAGCCACAGGCATACGGCAGGCCATCGACCTGCTGCAAGAGCACCCGGCGGCGAAGATCATCGCCGGCGGCAGCGATGTGCTTGTGCAGATGCGCGAAGGCAAGCTGGCAGGGGCCGAGCTGGTGAGCATTTATGGCATCGACGAGCTGCGCGGCATAACCATGCTGGAGGATGGAACCATCCGCATCGGCTCGCTGACCAGCTTTTCCCACATCGCCAAGCATCCTATCATCAACGAACATATCGCCGTGCTGGGCGAGGCTGTAGATATGGTGGGCGGCCCGCAGGTGCGCAACATCGGCACCATCGGCGGCAACACCTGCAACGGCGTGACCAGCGCGGATTCCGGCTCCACCCTGGTGGCCTACGACGCGGTGATGGAGGTCGAGGGCCCGGCCGGCCAGCGGCTGATCCCCATCGGCGAATGGTATGTGGGCGCGGGCAGGGTAAGCCTTCAGCCCGGCGAAATTCAAACCGCCATCCGCATCCCCAAAGAAAGCTATGCGGGCTATAAGGGCCACTATATCAAATACGCCATGCGCAACGCCATGGATATCGCCACCTTGGGCTGCTCGGCCAATGTGAAGCTTTCGGCGGATAAAAAAACCATCGAGAACGCGCGATTGGCCTATGGCGTCGCCGGGCCGGTGCCAATGCGGGCCCCCTCGGCGGAGGCCGCCGTGCAGGGCCATGCCGTTTCAGAAGCGGCCATCGAAGCCTTCGCCAAGGCCGTGGAGCAGGATGTCAAGCCCCGCGATAGCTGGCGGGCCAGCAAGGCTTTCCGCCTGCATCTGGCAGAAGAGCTGGCTAAACGGGCGCTGCGCGAAGCCATCCGTTTGAGTGGAGGTGAATTCTAATGCATGAAACGCAATATAAGCTTGTTAAGTGTACGCTCAACGGCAAGCGCGTGGAGACGATGGTGGATGTGCGGGCTTCCCTGACGGATATGCTGCGCAACGATTACCGCATGACCTCGGTAAAAAAGGGCTGCGAGGTAGGCGAGTGCGGCGCGTGCAACGTGCTGATCGACGGGGAGTGCTTTAATAGCTGCATCTACCTGGCCGTTTGGGCGGATGGCAAAAACATCCGCACGCTGGAGGGCCTCTTGGGGCCGGATGGCGAGCTTTCGGATATCCAGCAGGCTTTCATCGACGAGACCGCCGTGCAATGCGGATTCTGTACGCCGGGGTTCATCATGACGGCTGTGGAGATATTGGAATCCGGCAAGGAATACACCCGGGATGAGCTGCGCAAACAGCTTTCAGGCCACCTCTGCCGCTGCACGGGCT
Organism: uncultured Oscillospiraceae bacterium; assembly: GCA_964489575.1. Lineage (GTDB taxonomy): Bacteria > Bacillota > Clostridia > Christensenellales > CAG-138 > Pelethousia. The sequence continues at coordinate 1,789 of CAZAZI010000160.1, forward strand.
ATGAGAACATCATTAACGCCGTGGAAAAGACCATGCAAAAGCGCCTGGCCGCCAAGGGCTAAGGCAATAGTGATAAACGCAAAAACGGCCCGGTGAAAACCGGGCCGTTTCGCTATGGCTTGCGTTGGAATCAGCCGTATAAGAGGACGATCTGCACGCCGATATCGCTGGCGGGCAGGCTGTCTGCAACGAAGGCGATGCGCCCCTCGAGCAGTTCGGTTGCGCGGATGCCGGCGGCCGCATAGGCGCTAAGATCGACGGGCACGGGGCTGACGAACACGCCGCTTTGCGCCGTGATGCCCGCCGCCGGGATGCTCTGCGCCTTGTTTACCCAAAGGCCTGCTTGCAGCGTAGCGGCGATCACCTCCGCCACTATGCCCGCGCCCTGGGGCCCGCGCTCGCCCTGGGGGCCTTGTTCGCCCTGCGGCCCCTGTTCGCCTTGCGGGCCGGGGTCGCCCTTAAAAGCCTCGGCGGAGACCGCATCCTCGAGGATGGCGGCGATGGTATCGGCCCGGCCCGCGGCTGTGACGGCGGACGCCGTGGCCTCCGCCAGCGATTCGTACATATCCGCCCCCGTATCCGGCGTGAGCGTCAGGTCTTCCGGGCCAATGAGGCCTTCGCCCTGGGCAGCCAGCCGGGCCTCTTCGCTGGTAAAGATATGCACGTTCATCACGTGCAGCTCTTTGGCCGTGGCGGCGCTCATCGCTTCACCCCCAGAACGGTGCACTCCAGCGTGGCGGGCTGGGCCATGGTGCCGCCGCTGCAGCCGAGCCGCAGGTAGGTATCCCACTCGGATTCAAGGCGGGTGCGCACGGCGGCCCCGCCTGCGCTTGTGCGCAGGGTATAATCCCCCAGCGGCTCGGCGCGGTAATAGGCGCAAAGCTCCGCGTTGCCGCCCGCGCTGGTGCGCAAAAGGATGAAGAGAGGGGTTACCGTGAGGGGCATTTGCAGGGATTGGCTGCTTTCAATGCCCGTAAAGGTTTTAGTGGCCGCTTGCAGGCCCATCTCCATGCCGTAATTCCAATTTAGGATCATAACCTCACCCCATGATAAGGACGTGTACGTCCAGGTCGTTGTTGGGCACCTTTTTGGCCGCGAAGGTCAAGGCGTCCCAGCCCTGTACGGCGCAGCGCACCCGGGATTCCATATAGTCGTCATAGTAATCCGGATGGCAGGCGATCAGTACCAGCGAAGCGGCCCGCACGCCCGGGACGTCCAGGGTCTGCAAGCAGCCGGAGCTAAAGAGCTTCCAGCTGGCGCGGGGCAGGGTAACGGTCTGCATGACGGGGGCCGGGGCGTAGCTATGGGTATGTGTAACCGGGGCGGCGCCGATGCTCTCCGGGGTAATTGGGTCGCTGCCCGCAGCCGCGTGGGTCTCCCCGTGGCCCAGAACCAAACTGGTGCCGGCCACGCCGTTGTCCAGTATTTTGCTTTTGCCGAAATAAACAGCCATGGCGGTTCCCTCCTTATGTTTCTGTTTGCGCTTCCCCGTAGCGGTATACGGTGAAGGTGGTTACGTGATCCAGCACCAGCTCCTCGCAGGCCTCGGCGGCCGCTTGCGCCCGCGCGGCCGCGCTTTGCGTCTCCTGGCGCAGTGCTTCCACCCGCTCCATTAGGCTTTGGAGCAGGGGCATCTCCGGCGTGGCGGAAAGCGCCTCCTCCGAAAGCATGGCCGGACGGCAGTTGAAGTTAAACTTCGCCGTGGTTACGAGGGTAGCGAGGCTTGCATCCGAATAGATTTGCAGTTCACATTCCACCATGCCCGGGGCGAAGGAGGCGGGGGAGAGGCTGATATGCACCTCGTTGTTGAGCGCGCCGCGCAGGAGCACGCCGCCCGCTTCAAGGGCGCTATCCTGGGCCGCGGTGCCGTTGGATTTGGAAAATACGGCGATCACCCGGCAGCCCGTGAGATCGACCGCCTCGCCGCCATCTGTGAGGGAGATGCGCAGCAAATTGCCCGTATCCCCCTCTACCACGGTAAAGGCCCGGTTGCCGATGGAGGCGGCGATATCCAGGGCCACGTCGAAATTTTTGCGTACCGTGTTGGCCATGCCGCCCTCCTACTTGCCGATATAGCGTTCGCGCAGGCTCAAATATGAGCCGCTGCCCAGGGCGGCGAGCAGCTCGTCCCGCCGCACCTTCCAATAGCTCTGGCTGCTGGTAAAAAGCTCCCTGCGCTGGCTCTCCGAAAGGTTTTCCACATAGGTGAGATAATCGCTGGCCGTGAGGTTGCTGGAGGCCCGCGCCGTGGAGGAGGAGCCGCTGCCAGAGCTCGAGGAGGAAGCGCTTTTGGCAGCGGTCTGGGCCAGGGCATTTTGCTGGGCCGTGTAATCGCCATACCAATTCCCGGCCAGGCTCAGGGCCGCCTGTTGGGCCGATTGCTGCGCCTGTAAGTTGTATTGCTGGGCGGAGAGGCGCATTTGCTCGTAGCTTTGCAAGCTGGCGGCGATGCGTTCGGCCAGCGTGGCCCCGTATTGGGCCTCCATCTCGCCGATATCCTCCTGCGCGCCCGCGCTTTCCCGCTGCTTGACGCTGCTTACATAGCTGCTGCTGCCCATGCCGCGGGAAACCGCGTCCGCGTCCATTTCGGCCTGGGCGCTCTGGCTGGCGCTCTGGCGGCGGCTGATGGCCGCCTCCACGCTGGGCCGCAGGGCGGCTTGCCATTGCTCCTTGACGGCCTCGGCGCTGGGCACATCCACGGTCATGGAGGGCGCGCCGATCTGGTTTAGAATGGTTTGGTAATAGCTGTTGAAAAGATCCGTACCGGTACTGGGCGCATCCCACCTGCCGCCGGTCTGGGAAGAATTGCTCTGCTGGCCGGACAGGTATTGATCATAGGCCGCCTGGGTATTGGGGCCCCAGATGCCGTCCACGGCCACACCCAGCATGCGCTGGTATTCCTTTACGGCGGTGGCGCTGTTCGCCCCGGTGGGCGGGGTGTAGCCGGTGGAATAATATTGTGCTCGTTCCATATGAAATATCCTCCTTGCTCGTTCTATTCGA
>CAZAZI010000161.1:0-4788 GCA_964489575.1 uncultured Oscillospiraceae bacterium
TCTTACAGTTCCACATTTAGGACAAATATAGAGATAAGCTTCCTCAAGACGAGAAGACCAGCAACACTTTTTTATATATGTAAAACTTCCATGAAGTTTAATAAACTCTTCTTCATTTTTATCTTTTAATTTTTGTTTTTGTTTTTCAGTTCCACAAAAATCTAATTCTCTATCTATTTCCCAATCTTCAAGATATTTATAACCACATAAGCATTTCATACCAACTCCTTTTCAATGTCAGATATTTTAATACTTCTCTGTATCGATCTTGTATCATGATCTTCATAGTAATCACAAGTACTCATTTCTTCAATATGAATATGTTTACAAATTCTCTTATATTGAAGAAATGTTAAAGAAGGATATTTTTCTCAAGCCACTTATCTAGTTCTTCAAATTCATCTGAAATATTATCTCCAACCAGCCAAGGAGAATATATTGTATAATCTTCTTTATACGAATAGGCAATTGTTTTTTCTTTTTTAATAGATATATTACAATTATGCAAATTGTATTCTCTATCTTTAAAGAAAGTTTTCTTAAACTTTTCGATATTAAATTCTTCTTGACCTTCGTTTATTGAATTCGTCGCTAACTCATTTCTTCCACGAATAATATCATTTTCAAAGCACGCTTGCTTATTTTGTTCAAATACATGAATAACTATTTCATCCAAAGCATATTGAAAACAATGCGAATGAAATTTTTCACTTATCTCTTCAATTGTTTTAAACCAACCATCTATGATCATAACATCGTTTCCAAATTGATGAACTCCATAAGATGTTTCATTACGTATGATTTTAAAATCTTGTTTATCAAGGTTTACATAAGCAACCTTTTGTCGATTATGCCAATCATCTTTAGCAAATTTGTTTTTATAATCTTCAAAAAGTTTCATTGCCAATGTTGTTTTTCCACTAGCGGGCAAACCATACATAATATGTATCATAGTCTACTCCCTGTTCATTTCTTTAAAATACTCTTTTATATTACTAATCAAAATTGTTAAAACACTTCGTTGAGGTAAAGTATCATATCGATAAAGATGATTGTAAACAAAATCAGCTGCAAGTTTTTTAGAATCTGAGTCGCTGTAATCATTAAGTAAAAACTGTTTGAAATGATTTTTGAAAAAATCATAATCAATATCAAACTTGTTGCAGGTATTAAAACAAATGTCTGAATACAACTTATGAATGTTCTTCATATACGCCTCTTGAATATATAATATTTAAATATTAATATAATGTCAAATGTTTAGTTATTTCATCTAACCTATCGTCATAGTCTGGACCTAGTACTAACACTGTTTTTGTTTTAACGTTATGAAATTCTGTTAACCCATTGTCTTCAATTAATGTACGTCGTATGTGTAAATTTTCTGCTCTTTCATATATATCCATTAGTTCTTGCTCTGAGTTTACTGTGACTGTGATTTTTCTATAAGAATTTTGCATCCAATCAACTGTTGCTTGATCTAGTTGTATTCGTGTTTCCAATCCATATAGCTTTGGCTCATCCCACATTTGATTTGTTATTGCATCAATTGCTCCATGACACGCTTGAGCAATCTCTTTGCCACGTCGCATCTTTAAATCTTTGCGAATTATAATAATCATCTTTGTGTTCATATCAATCCTCAATTATGGCAAAAAGTTTGTAATTACCATCGTCACAAATAAAAATATGTTCATCACATTGACCAGTAATTTCTATTTTATCGAGTTCAAATAAACAAGCTGTACAGTCAAACTCTTCAATCGAATTTGCAAAATATCCTTCTTCACCAATATACTGTATGGCTTCTTTAATATCTTCAATAGAAAAAACCTTAAGTTTCTTTGTGATTTCAATTTCTTTCATAACATATCCTCCGTAAGTGTTAGATTAAATTTCTTTATACAGAATCTTTTAGTCTACCTCGATTTCATCAAAATCTGCAAACACTTTACCGTGTTGTGTATAATAATTAAATCCCTCAATTAACTGACGTTTATCGTACACGTTTTTTTCAACAATTATTTCAAGTTCATTGCGAGTGTTAATAACTTCAGTAGAATTAAGAGTAGTTGGGACTACGCCTATGATTTCGTTTGTCTTTCGATCTCGACGTATTTCAATTGGAACTCTATAGCCATAAGTTTTTGATATAAGCATATAGTTTCCAATCTTTTTATTGATCTTAGCTAATCCCTGAAGGATTGTTCTTTTAAGAGCAAGAACTCTAAGTTTTGGATACCAACGCTTAAATTCTTCAATTGCGTGTCGAGAATCGTAGACGTTGACTCCATCTTTCGATACAATTAAAGAAAACTGTTCAATAATTTTCATTGTCACTCCATAAGTTAATAATACATTAAAATTATTATTTTGTCAATTCAATAAGATATTTTATTGTGCAGCGATTATTTTCGTAAACGATGTATTCATCGTTTTTAAGATCGGCGCCTCCTTTTGCAAAAACTGAATCATATCCTTCCGATTTAACTTTTGATAAATTAATTCCCGCCATCCAAGATTCATATGATTTTTTAGGACCTATTACTTTCCATGATTTTCCAAGGTTCACTTCGAATATTGCAAGGTATGCTTTATTTGAGCTTCCATTAGACCAGCATGAACCTTTTAATGAAGTATATCCAATTGATTTAAGTGCTTTTGATGCAAAATACTGACCAGCTCCAAACATTGACCCCGTATGGATTGCTCCAGCGGGTTTTATTTTTAATCCAGTTTGAATAATTGACCAAAAATTTTCATTTCGCGATCCATGATATAGAAGTTTTGTTTTTCCTTTAATCATTTTAGATTCTGTTTCAAAGTTTGAAACTTTAAATACTTTATGATTTGTAAGGTTAAAATCTGTTTCATCTTTTATTCTTTGACGATCTTCATCGGAAGCAATTTCTATTGAAACGCCAAAATCTTTAAGATTAGCTGTTTCTTTTTGTTCATTATTTTGAACTTGCGTTGCTAATGTATCCAACAGAGATTGTTCGTTTGAAATGAGTTTTTGAAAAAATTCCAAATTATCATAACGAACTAAATAATCTTTAACATTTGACATTTTGCGAGGAATTGTTTTATACAATTCCAAAAGTTTTTCATTAATTAAAGTCATTTTCAATGGTTGTTTTGCAAGTTTTACAAGTTCATCAACCAAGCTTTGAGCTTTATCAATTTGCTTTTGAGTAACCGATCCAACTTCAACCAGGTAATTATCTTTAATGGTTTGTTTTGCACATTTTTGAAGAAATTCTACTAAAGATTTAACGTCTTTGTTTTGTATATCTATAGAAAATTGTTTTTCATCTTTTGATATAGAAACCAGTGAAGTTACATCTGAATAACCTTTTTCGAGTTTTTCATAATATTTTTTATCCCAGTCTCTGGAAGAATAAACCTTGGTTGAACCGGCCGAACCAACTCTTCCCCATGTTGCTTTCCATGAAGAAGAATCAATTTCTTCCATCAAATAAAATTTGTTATTGTTTTTATCGCTTACATTAATCAGTTTAATTGATTTCATTTGCAAGCCTCTTTAAGAGCAATTTTAAAAGAATTAAAATCTTCAAAAGTTTTTATATTATCGCACGGATATGATTCAAAATCAATTTCATAAAGAAAGTTATTTTCGAATTGGCTCATTTTTTTAGTAAGATATTTCGCTTTTCTAATAGATTTATCAAAATCTTCATGATTAAATTGCCTAATTTCTCCAAAATCCTTTGAACAAACATTAATCTTCATATATTCCTCCATAAAATTAGGATAAATAATTTATCCTTTTGATATAATCATTATATAATAATTATGTAAGAATGTAAATGGTTTTTTCATTAAAAATGAACAATTTATATAAATATTTTTTTATATATAAAAATTTATCTAATGATAATCTTTCCCTCATGTAAAAACGAATAAATTAGTCATTTTCCAATAATCATAATTTGAACCTCGCAGCGACTGAAGATCACTGCATTTTCTTAGCGAGAGATATAAATCTAACAATAAACACCTTAAACACACTAGTTTCTCCTTATGTGTAGTTTAACGTCTTTTAGGACTTTAGATTCCCTTTTTTCACCTGTTTTTTCATCTATTGGTGGTTCATATATATAACGAGGACTACCAACGAAATGCTTTTTTCTAAGTTCAATAGACGCCGCTAAAGCATCTGTAGCATCTTTTGCATTAAATCCCATTGAAGATGTTTCCCAATCATCATTTGCAAACAATGAATTTTCTATTTTACCAAGTTCGTGATCAATCTTTGGCTTTCCAGATTTTGTAGAACTTATTTTTATAGATTTTAGATTATTTTTTACATAAATATTTCTTCCCATTTTAAGACGCCCAAGATTGATTGCTTGAACCATATTTAAATATGGAGACATTGTACTATCAACAGACAAGTGTTCTACTTCAAAATCTTGTCTACGTAAAAATTGTTGAGAAGATTCTGATTGAAACTGGTCAAAAGAAACATTATGTATATTTAATCGTCCATAGTTTTTCAAATCATAAATAAAGAATTTTATAGCGTCTAGATTGATGCGAGCTTTATTCGGTATAATGTTAATAATTAAATCACAAATATCTATAATATCCCCAGACTTTAAAAGTTCTGGATGAGTTACAGCTAAAGATGCCGTATCACCGGTTATTGATTGGTCAACAGAAACATATCTAAGTTCTTTTGGATTTCGCCAAAATTCAAAATGTCCCGAACTTAATTTAACAAAAAATTGATCTTGTATTTTGTTCCAAATTAAATGTTCTGGT
>CAZAZI010000162.1:0-4760 GCA_964489575.1 uncultured Oscillospiraceae bacterium
GCTCACCCGGGGGGGCGTGCCGGTTTTGAAGCGGCGCAGGCTAAAGCCCAGCTCCGCAAGGGAATCCGACAGGCCGTTTGCCCGTATCAGGCCGCTGGGGCCGCTCTCGGTGACAAAATCACCGATCAGCACGCGGCTTTTAAGGTAGACCCCCGTGGCCGCCACCACGGCGCGGCAGGCGTATTCCGCCCCGCCGCCGGCCACGATGCCCGAGACCTTGCCGTTTTTCGTGAGAATGCGCATGCACTCGCCCATTTTTAAATCCAGCAGGGGCTGCTCTTCCAGCGCGCGCTTCATACGCTCGTGATAGCGGCGCTTGTCCATCTGCGCTCTGAGGGAATGCACGGCCGGCCCCTTGCCGGTGTTGAGCATGCGCATTTGGATAAAGGTATCGTCTGCGGCCAGGCCCATTTCACCGCCCATGGCGTCCAACTCGCGCACGAGGTGGCCCTTGGAGGTGCCGCCGATGGCGGGGTTGCAGGCCATGAGCGCCACGGCATCCAGGTTGATGGTGAGGCACAGGGTATGGAGTCCCATGCGCGCCAAAGCCAGCGCGGCCTCGCAGCCCGCATGCCCCGCGCCCAGAACGACGACATCATAGTTTCCCGCTTTGAAGGTGTTGCTCATATTCGCATATGCGGGGCCTCATGCCCCGCGTTCCCATTTCGCAAGTTATTGTATATGTGCGCTTCTTCGCACCCAAGTCATTATAGCAAAAAAAAGAGGGCATGGGAAATATTTTATTTATTCCCCTATTTCCCGACACAAAAGCGGCTGAAAATCCGCTCCACCACGGCCTCGTCCACCGCCTCGCCGGTGATCGCGCCCAAGGCGGCCAGGGCGGCGCGCAGGTCGGTTGCCTGGCAGTCGCCCTGTGGGGCGTCCTGTGCGCTCTCAAGGGCCGTGCGCGCTTCTACCAAAGCCTGCACATGGCGGGTGTTGGTGATGAGGGCGCTCTCCATGCCGCCTGGGGCCACGGCTTCGGCAATGGCCTTGCGCAAAGCGTCCAAGCCCTCGCCGGTCACAGCGGATACGGCCAGGGCGGGCAGGTCATATTCCTTCGCCAGGGCCATGGCCTCTTCCCCGGGGCCAAGGTCGGCCTTGCAGACCGCACATAGGCAAGGGGCCTGCCGCTTCTCCCGCAAGAGGGCGCGCTCCCCTTCCCCCACCGGCGTGGAACCATCCACAGCCAGCAGGATAAGATCCGCCTCTTCGGCAGCGGCCAAGGCGCGGTCCACGCCGATCTTCTCGGCCCGGTCGGCGGCTTCCCGCAGGCCAGCCGTATCCAGCAGGCGGATGGAAACGCCCTCCATGGCGCATTCGGCCTCCACGATATCCCGCGTGGTGCCGGCATCCGGGGTTACGATGGCCCGCTCCTCGCCGATGAGTGCATTGAGCAGGGAGCTTTTGCCCGCGTTGGGCAGGCCGAGGATGGCCACCCTGGCCCCCTCCCGCAGCACCCGGCCCTGCCTGCCCTGGGCGATGAGGCCGCTAAATGCAGCCCGGATGGATTCCAGTTTTTCCGGCAGGCCGGCATAAACATCCTCTTCCAATTCCTCGGGATAATCGATGGCGGCGTCGATGCCGGCGAGCGCGTCCAGCAGCTCATCCTCCAGCGCCTTGATGCGTTGACCCAGCGCGCCCCTTAGCTGCTCCATGGCCGAAGCGGCGCCCCGCCGCGCCCGCGCGGCGATAAGATCCTGCACGGCCTCGGCCTCGGAAAGGCCCATCTTGCCATTCAAAAAGGCGCGCCTGGTGAACTCGCCCGGCTCCGCAGCCCGAAGGCCCAGGCCGCTGAGCACGGCCAGCGCCCTGTTGACCACAGCCTGGCCGCCATGGAGAAAAACCTCCGCCATGTCCTCGCCTGTATAACTGGCCGGGGCCTGGAAGAAAACTGCCATGCAGCTGTCGATCCTCTCATCCCCTGCCATAAAATAGCCGTAGGCCATATAGCGGGGCCGGATCACGCCCGTAAAAACCCGCGCCAGCGCAGCCTTGGCATCTTCCCCGCTGATACGCACAATGGCAATGGGCCCGCCCGTAGGCGTAGCCGGGGCAAAGATGGTGTCGTTCATGGCCCCTCCTTTGGTAAAGTTGTCAACATGTTTCCCCCCGTAGGGCGCGCTCCGTAAACAAAGGGGCGCGGCGCATTTCCTTCGCGCCGCGCCCAAGCGTAGGTGTTGGCGGATCGCCGCCCTTACTCCCGCGCATCCTTTGCGGGGGCGCTGTGCTCTGCCGGCGCGGCGGATTGGCCGTTTTGACGGGGGCGCTGATCCCGGCGCGGCCCACGGGGCGCGGTGTTCTCCCGGGATACGCCGCCTTCTGAGCGTCCCTTAAGGGATACCACGACCCGGCGGTTGGGCTCTTCGCCCTCGCTGTGGGTAGTCACGTAGGGGTTGCTTTGCAGCGTGGCGTGCAGCACGCGGCGCTCGTAAGGATTCATCGGCTCAAGCACCCGGGTCCGGCCGCTGGCCTTCACCTGGCTGGCGATCTTGCGGGCCAGGCGGGTCAGGGTTTCCTCGCGCTTTTCGCGATAGCCTTCGGTATCCAGCGTAATGCGCGTATAACCTTCCTCCTTGCGGTTGCGGTTCACGGCAAGGCTTGTGAGGTATTGCATGGCGTCCAGCGTTTCGCCCCGGTGGCCGATGAGCACGCCCATATTGGGCGTATCCACGCACAGGCGCACGCCTTCCTCGCTGATATTGGCCAGAACCTGGCCCTCCACGCCCATGTTATGGATCAGGCCGGTGAGGAACTGGGCGGCCTGGTTATCCTGCGCGGCCTCCAGCGTATATTCTACGGCGGGCTTTTGCGGCTGCCGCTCACGCTCGGGCCGGTCGGTACGTTCGGTGCGCTCGCCACGGTCGCGGCGGTCATTGCGTCCGGGGCCGGTGCGGTCTCCGCGATCCCGGCGCTCGCCGCGCTCGCGCCGCTCGCGGGGCTGCTCCTTAAGGTAATCGGGCATAGCAATCTCTTCGGGCACGCGCTCGGTGAGGCGTACCTTAGCAAGCCGGGCGCCAATGCCCAATATGCCCTTGCTCTCCTGCTGTAAAATTTCGATCTCCACACCGTCTATGGATACTTCCAGCTCCTTAAGGCCATTGAAGATGGCTTCGTCTATGGAGCGGCCGGTTGATTCGATGCTTCTCATTTTGTATCTCCTTCCTCTTGGGGAGCGCGGGGGAATTTCTTGTTGAGCACCAGGTTGGTGATGATCATGCAGATGCTGCTGATACTCCAATAAAGCGCGAAGGCCGCGTTATACGTAAGGCAGAACCATACGCTCATGATGGGGAACATCCACATCATCATTTTATTGGTGCTGTCGGTTTGCGGGTTTTTGGGCTGGCCGCGCTGCATCAGCCAGGAGGAGAGGAAGTTCGTAGCGCCTGCCAGCAGCGGCAGGATGAACCAGCCGTTGCTATAGCCCGCATGCAGATCAAGCAGGGGCTGCACGGCGGCGGTATAGGCGGCCTGGGCGGCGTCTGTGTTGAGGAAGGTGTAGATTGTAGCGCCCTGTTCATTGACGCCGTTGGCCGCAGCAATGCCAAGCTCCACTAACTTTTCCCAAACGCCGGGGTTATTTTTAAGGTAGAGCAGCTGATCCAGCTTGGCGATGGAGAGAAAATCCTTGGCCTTCATCACCACGGGCGCAAGGCCGCTATCCGGCTGCCAGATGTTGGTGATCCAAAGGAACTTGAAGGATTCGAGGATCTTGGCCGGGTTATCCTCAACGAGCAGGCGGATGGTCTCCTCATAGCCCCAGAAGCGAAAAGCGGCCAAAAAGCAGAAGAAGAGCGGCATGGTGATAAGCATGGGCAGGCAGCTGCTCCACATGCTCACGCCCCGTTCCTTCATCAGCTTGGATTGGGCCTGCTGGGCCTTTTGCGGGTCGTTGGCGTATTTTTTTTGAAGCTTTTGGATCTCGGGCTGAATGGCGGCCATCTGCGCCGAGGATTTGCGCGTTTTAATATCGGAGAAAAGGGTGATGGCCTTGAGCACCACCGTGCAGATGAGAATGGTGAGGAACACGCTGTTCACATTGCCATAGACCCATTTCATGGCCTCCAGAAACCATGTGGTTAAAAAGAAATCATTTTGCATGAAAAATAATGCTCGCTTTCTAATGTTCTTTGCCGGCCCCGGAACGGATCGATCTTGCCTTATCGATTTGCGGCACAGGGTCGTAGCCCCCCTTGGAGAAGGGGTTGCAGCGCAGGATGCGCCAAAGGGCCAGGCCGCCCCCTTTGAGGGGGCCAAAGCGCTCGATGGCTTCTTTGGCATAGGCGCTGCAGGTGGGGCTGTAGCGGCAGCAGCCCGGATGCCTAGGCGAAATGTAGAGCCTGTAGAATTCGATGCACCACAGCATCAGCCGCTGAAAAAACGATTTCATTCTCATTGGGCCTTTTTCAACAGGCCCGCCTTGCGCATGAGGTAGCGCATCGTGCTTTCAATGGCGGCAAAATCCGCCTCTTTCACCGCGTCCCGCGCAATGAAGATAAGATCATACCCGGGCAGGGCCTCGGATACCATGGGACGAAAGGCTTCCCTTAGCCTGCGCTTAACGCGGTTGCGGGCAACGCTGTTCCCAAGCTTTTTGCTCACCGAGAAGCCAACGTGGATCATATCGCCGCGGCTCCTTGCGTATATGAGCGCACAATACCGGCTAGAGATAGATTTCCCTTTGCGGTATACCTGGCGAAATTGTTTGTTGCGCTTGAGGGAAAAACAGCGTTTCAATGGAACCGACCTTTTCTTTG
>CAZAZI010000163.1:0-4743 GCA_964489575.1 uncultured Oscillospiraceae bacterium
CAAACAGCTTCCTGATTTCTGCACTATGCGCAGGATAACGATCTGCCAAACGATAGAAAAAGGTGCGGTAATATAGGGTAAACGCCAGGACATTGGCGATCGCGTTCACAAAGATGCCCGGCGTGCTGCGAGGCCCTAGTAAATCCAGGGGTAAAAGAAAATCCAGCGCAAACCCTACCAGGAATAACCCCACTACGATTGAGCCAAGAAGGCTATTATTAACAATTACGTACCGTGCTTTTTTCAAGGTATCCTCACTATATAGTTACCGTCTGAGATTCTTTAATATCTCTTTTGCGAAATTTTCCACAGCAGCTCCCTCAAGCTCTCCGTAAGCCAGGCTCCCAATCGCATCAATATCAGGGTTTTTATATTTTTAGCATGCTGCATATAATTAGAGCCAAACTCTACTGTCCGGCCGTTTCCCTCCCAACTGTTAATATATAAAAATTCGTCTCCGCGAAAAGCATATGTTGCGCCGTAGCCGCTTGTATCCTGTGGTGATTGATAGTATATCACGACATCCCCCTTTTCGAGAATAGCCGTGGGATTATACTCAAAGTATTCTTTCCATTGAAACGCCTTTGCTGCTGCCATAACACGTGCAAACCAATTGGTAACTTTCGTAACTGCTGATCCCCATTCAATAGCCTTTTCTATAATTTCCTACACAAGCTCCTTATCCGGCCCCAACCCAAACAGCGGCGTTCCATCAATTACTTCTAGACTGACTTGGCCATTCTCAAGGGCCGGCAATCCATCATATATGCCCAGGCCAGCATTAAGGGCTTCCCGAACAAGCTTATCGTTTGCGTTATACCGCTGACGGCCGCTTTTATCCCAGACGCTCAGAACATTGCTTTTCCCGGATACGGCTTCTTCGTTGTATTTCTCCATATGGGCACGTATATGATCCGCATCTTCTCGTTTTCTTTTGCTGGTAAATACACGGTATAAAGCCGCCATAGCTATCATTCCGGAATTATCTCTGGGATCCCTTTGCTGCTGCAATTTTGCACTTAGATAGCTCTCTACCTTTTCTCTTTTCCTGGCCAATTCACCGTATCGCTCCAGCGATTTCTGCATATCCTGCTGTTTCTTTTGCACAATTGGAGAGGTGTTTTTTCTATCGTCCCATGTTTTGTCCACTTCGGATTGCGCAGAAAAGAACGAGCCTTCATTCGATGTCATATTAGGACGACGCAGAAATTCCTCCAGTTTTTCCATGCGATCAATTCCTCCGCGCGTCTGATATGGAGATTGTATTTTCAGATTTGCATCCCGAAGCCCTTGTTGACTTCTATCGTCTACTCCATCCATGGTCTTACCAACTCCTTGTTGTACCGACATCTCTTTCGGTGGTTGGTACGAGGTTTGCGGCGCACGCATTTTATTCCAAGCTTCCTGGGTTTCCCTGCCCCAAATGCCATCCGCTTTTACGCGAAGCCGTTGCTGCACCTGACGTATTTCTTCCGCACTGTCAATTCCTTTTGGAGGAGCGTATGCCTTGCTCGTTGTCTGCACGACGCTGGCAGGTTCTTGCCATAGGTTGCCATACTGCTTTTCCCATGCCGCTTGGGTTTTGGGCCCCCATATTCCATCTCGGGGTACACCGAGATTTGCCTGGATGCTTCGTACAGACTTTTGATCCGTTACACCCGCAGGTGGTACAAACCCCTCTACCACATGCTTCATCCGGGATTGCTCGGATACCTGTGAGGAGCCTACTTCAGGTTTCCAAAGCTACCCATAACCCTGGCCGTTCCATGCAGCCTGTGTTTTCGCTCCCCATATACCGTCCTGTTTCACACCCGGAGTAGCCTGTATCTGCTTTACCTTCTCTTTGTTGTCCACCCCTTTGGGAGGGGCGTAGCCGCTTACAAAATAATCTGCCATGGAAAATCCTCCTTCTCAAACGCAAAAGCCGCAGAAGGCGACTTCTGCGGCTTTTGCATATTTCTATAATGATAGGATAACTGGTTATTGCAGGAGACGCAAGTGCATAAGTACAGCAATATATAGGCAAGATCACAAGTCATTGGATCAAAGCAAAAACAGGCCGGCATAAACCAACCTGTTTTTGTCCTTATGAACACTCGAGGTTCTCGGAGTGGTGCCGGTGGTGGGACTCGAACCCACACGGTATCGCTACCAACGGATTTTGAGTCCGTCACGTCTGCCAATTCCATCACACCGGCGTGAGACGCTGAAAGTAATTTTATCATATGTGCCTGCGGTTTGCAATCGTTTTTGCGTGCCCCGCTTGCGGCTGCTTAGCCGGGTATGGATTGAAAAATGCCGCCGCTGTGATATACTGGATAAACCGACATAATTGGAGGGATCGCGCATGAAAAACTTCCTGCAGGAATTTAAGAGCTTCGCCATGAAGGGCAATGTGATGGATTTGGCCGTGGGCGTTATCATCGGCGCTGCCTTTCAGGCCGTGGTCGCTTCGCTCACGGAAGACATCCTCTCGCCCATTATCGGTCTGTTCGCCAAGCAGAATTTCGATACGCTGCATTGGGAGGTGCTGGGCGCGACCATCGGCTACGGCGCCTTCCTCACCAGCCTGATCAACTTCATCATCATGGCACTCGTGGTGTTTCTGCTGGTCAAGGCTATGAACCGCCTGGCTTCCATTGGGAAGAACGAAGAGAAGAAAGAGCCGGAGGCCAAGAAATGCCCCTATTGCCTTAACGAAATCAACATTAAGGCCACCCGTTGCCCCGCCTGCACCTCCCATCTGGAGGAATAAAGCCGCCCCCTCTTGCCGCGGGATATCCTATGGTTCCCTTGCGCCCGGAAAGCGGCTACGGCTTCCGGGCCTTTTTCTTTCCTTTGCGGCAGCCGTGCCGCCCCGGGTGGCGCCCGCATATAATGCAGGTAGAAGCCTGAAAGGAGAAACCATATGGACAACGTTTCCAGCACCGGCTGTGGCGGCGGCAAAGCGGGGCGGACGCCCGATACCGGCCGGCGGATAGATTTTGGGCCGGCGCCGTTTGTGGCGAATATCAACCAGGCGGCCCGGGAGAACGGCAACTTCCGCCGGGCACTGTGGACGGGGAGTCATCTGCAGATGACCCTGATGAGCATCCCGCCGGGCGGGGACATCGGTGTGGAGCGGCATCCCCAGCTTGATCAGATGATCCGCGTCGAAGAAGGGCAGGGCAAGGTTATGATGGGGCGCAGCCGGGAGAAGTGGGAGCTGCAACGGATGATCGGCCCCGGCTTCGCCATTTTTATACCCGCGGGCGCTTGGCACAACCTGGTCAACACGGGGCGCAGGCCGTTGAAGCTATCCTCCGTTTACGCGCCGCCTCAGCATCCTTGGGGCACCGTACATAAAACCATGGAAGAAGCGATGGAGCATGAGCACTAAACTACGGGTCAAGAAAAGCGCCTGATCAGGCGCTTTTGCATAGGCTTACAGCTTATGGAATGTGGGCTCCATCCTCTCGAAGGTGGCCGCATAGGGAATGCCGGCGGCGCGGGCCAGCTCAAGGGCTTCGCCAAGGCGCTTGCCCACGCGGTCGGGCCGGTGTGCGTCGCTGCCGGTGGTGATGAACTCGCCGCCCAGCTCACGGTAGCGCCGCAGTACATCCAGGCCCCAGGCCGGATCATCCCGCCAGGCGGAGGTGTTGATCTCCATTCCCTTGCCGGATTGGGCAAGGTAGCGAAAGAGGCTGTCGAAAGCGCCGGCGGAATGGGCGTAGCGCACGGCCCGATCCGCATAAGGGGCATACTTGGCGCAGAAGTCATAATGACCTAGCACGCTGAAAACGGGGTTGGTAGGCAGGGCTTTGGCGGCGGAATCCAGATAGCGGGCATAGATCTCGGCTTGGGTGCCGGCCAGGAAAAATTCGGGATAATAGGCATCCACCCCATCCACGATGTGGAGGGAGGCGATGACAAAATCCAGATCCCGTCCCTTACAATAGGCCAGGGACTTGGCTGCGACGTCCTCGTCCTTTAGGCTCACCTCCGCTCCCCGGCGGATGGCGATATCGGGAAAATCGGCCCGCAGCGCCTCGATGGCCGCATCCCGGGCGGTAAGATCCGCCGGGGGCATGCCGGAATCGTCAAAATCCACATGATCCGTAAAGCAAAGCTGTACAACGCCGGCGGCGCGGGCGGCCTCCAGCTGGGCGCGCAGGGGTGCGGTACTATCCGCGGAATAATCGCTGTGCGCATGATAATCCGCTAAAAACATAGGTCTCATCTCCTTTCCATGGTAAAGAGCATACAAGAGAGAGTATACCTTGACTTTTCCTATTTTGCAAAATATAATTGGAATGATTGAATTTAAATCAGGCGAAGACGCGGAACAGTAAGCCTTTTTTCGCAGCAAGAGAGCCGCCGGCCGGTGCGAGGCGGCCTGCGATAAGGCCCAAGCTCGCCGCCGAGCCCCGGAGCCGAAAGGCGAAGCTGCGTGCGCGGCTTCCAAGTAAGCCCGGCGTATCCCTGCGTTAAAGGGCAAAAGCGGGCGCAAACGCGCCAATAAGAGTGGTACCGCGGGCTTCCCGTCTCTTACAATAGAGACCGGGGCCTATTTTTTTACGAATACACGATGGAGGAAAACTATGTCAAACCGCTACGACCACGATTACGTGGAACTCAAATGGCAGAAGAACTGGGAGGAGGCTCATTGCTTCGAGGCCAAGGATGATTATACCACGCCCAAGTTCTATCCCCTGATCGAGTTCCCCTACCCCAGCGGCGCGGGCCTGCACGTAGGCCATCCCC
>CAZAZI010000164.1:0-4736 GCA_964489575.1 uncultured Oscillospiraceae bacterium
CGCCGTGCAGGCCGGCGTTGCCGAGATTACTAAAAAGTATCCTATGTACGAGTAAACGATATCCCCGGCGGGGGAAAGCCGATAGCAGCGCAATATTATAACATAAGAAAGCAGGAGGAAAGAGGATGTCTTTCAAGACGGATATCGAAATCGCCCAGGGGACCACGATGAACAAAATCAGCGAGATCGCCGCTGGCTTGGGCGTAGATGAAAGGTATGTAGAGCACTATGGCCCCTACAAGGCCAAAATCGACTATAACCTGCTTCCCGAAATGGCGCATAAGCCAAACGGCAAGCTGGTGCTGGTCACGGCCATTACCCCTACCCCCGCCGGCGAAGGAAAAACCACCACCACCGTGGGCCTGGCGGATGGGCTAAGGGCCATCGGCAAAAAGAGCGTGGTAGCCCTGCGGGAACCTTCCCTGGGCCCGGTATTCGGGGTCAAGGGCGGGGCGGCCGGCGGCGGATACGCCCAGGTGGTGCCCATGGAGGATATCAACCTCCACTTCACCGGGGATTTTCACGCCATTGGCGCTGCAAACAACCTTTTGGCCGCCATGCTGGATAACCATATCCACCAGGGCAACGAGCTGGGCGTTGATGTGCGCCGCATCACCTGGAAACGGGCGGTGGATATGAACGACCGCCAGCTGCGCTTTATCACAGACGGCCTGGGCGGGCGGACAAACGGCGTGCCCCGGGAGGATGGCTTCGACATCACCGTGGCCTCGGAGGTCATGGCGGTTCTGTGCCTCTCCAGCGATATCGACGACCTGAAAGAACGCCTCTCCAATATCATTGTTGGCTATACCCGGCAGGAAAAGCCCGTGACCTGCGGCGAGTTGAAGGCTGCCGGGGCCATGGCGGCTTTGCTCAAGGACGCGTTGAAGCCTAACCTGGTGCAGACCCTGGAGCATACCCCCGCCTTTATCCACGGCGGGCCCTTCGCCAACATCGCCCATGGCTGCAACAGCATCATGGCCACCCGTATGGCTCTCAAACTGGGGGATTACGCCGTGACCGAGGCGGGCTTCGGCGCGGATTTGGGCGCAGAAAAATTCATCGATATCAAGTGCCGCATGGCTGGCCTCACCCCGGACGCGGTGGTGATCGTAGCCACTGTGCGCGCGCTTAAGCACCACGGCGGCGTACCCAAGGCGGAGCTGAACAACGAAAACCTCGAAGCGCTCTCCAAGGGCCTGCCCAACCTCTTGCAGCATGTGGAGAACGTGACCAAGGTCTTTGGCCTGCCCGCGGTGGTGGCCATCAACGCCTTCCCCACGGATACCGCGGCGGAATTGAAGCTGGTGGAGGATAAGTGCCGGGAGCTGGGCGTAAACGTGGCCCTTTCCGAAGTGTGGGCCAAGGGCGGCGAGGGCGGCAGGGCGCTAGCCGAAGAGGTCGTCCGCCTCTGCGAGCAGCCCAAGGAATTCCGCTTCGTCTACGAGGCGGGCGCTTCCATCCAGGAAAAGCTGGAGATCATCTGCAAAAAGGTTTACCATGCCGATGGCGTGGAGCTGACCCCCAACGCGAAAAAGCAGGCCGCGCAGCTAACCGACCTGGGCTTTGGCAGCCTGCCCATCTGCATGGCGAAAACGCAATATAGCTTTTCGGACGATGCGGCCCTGTTGGGCGCGCCCCGGGGCTTCAAGGTAGCGGTGCGCAACCTCAAGGTTTCTGCGGGCGCTGGCTTCATCGTTGCTCTGACCGGCGATATTATGACCATGCCCGGCCTGCCCAAGATACCCAGCGCGGAGAAGATCGATGTGGATTCCGCAGGCAAGATCAGCGGCTTGTTCTAATCGGAGGGTATGCAAATGGAATTTACCAAACTTAGCTGTGAAGAATTCGTAGCGGCGCTGGCCTCGAAAGAGCCGGTGCCCGGCGGGGGCGGCGCGGCCGCCCTGGTAGGCGCCATCGGCACGGCCCTGGGCAACATGGTAGGCAGCCTGACTGTGGGCAAGAAGAAATATGCCGATGTGCAGGAGGATATCCTGGCGCTCAAAGCCAAGGCCGATGGCCTGCAGCAGGATTTGTTCCGCTTGGCCGCCAAAGATGCGGAGGTCTTCGAACCTCTTTCCCGGGCCTACGGATTGCCCAAGGATACGCCGGAGCAGCAGGCGTACAAGGCCGAAATCATGGAGAAGGCCCTGCGGGAATGCTGCGAGGTTCCCTTGCGCATCATGGAAAAATGCTGCGAGGCGATCAAGCTCCATCAGGAATTTGCCGCCAAGGGCACAGCCATCGCCATCAGCGATGTGGGCTGCGGCGTAGCCTGCTGCAAAGCGGCTTTGCAGGCCGCCAGCCTCAATGTGTTCATCAATACCAAATCCATGGCGGACAGGGCGTATGCCCAGGCGCAAAACGACCGTGCAAACGCCATGCTGAATGCATATTGCGCTCTTGCGGATGAAATCTATCAAAGCGTAGCTGCACGCTTTAGCTGAAGGGAGATAAAAATGGCAAACGTGCTCAAAGGCGCCCCCGTTGTGGAGGCGATGAACGAAGCGGTCGCGCGCGATGCGGCCGCGCTCAAAGCCAAGGGCGTAGAGCCTACGCTGGCCATCGTGCGGGTAGGCGAGCGGGAGGATGATATCGCTTACGAGCGCGGCGCGATGAAGCGCTGCGAAAAGGTGGGCGTGGCGGCCCGGCAGGTATTGCTGCCCGGGGATATCACCGAGGCGGCCCTAATCGATGTGATCCGCGGCCTCAACCAGGACGAAAAGGTGCACGGCGTTTTGCTTTTCCGCCCCTTGCCCAAACATATCAACGATGACGCCGTGCGCAATGCGCTTGCGCCGCAAAAGGATGTTGACGGCATTACGGATCTTTCTTTGGCAGGCGTGTTTGCGAATACGGATACGGGCTTTGCCCCCTGCACGCCCCAGGCCTGCATGGAGATATTGGAGCATTACGGCATCGATCTCAAGGGCAAAAAGGCCGTTGTAGTGGGCCGGAGCCTGGTAGTGGGCAAGCCCGCCGCCATGATGCTGCTGGCACGCAACGCAACCGTTACGGTTTGCCACACCCGCACGCTGGATATGCCCGCCGTTTGCCGGGAGGCCGAGGTGCTCATCGTGAGCGCGGGCCGGGCCGGAATTGTGGATAAAAACTACTTAGCCCCGGGCCAGGTTGTGATTGATGTGGGCATCAACGTAAAGGAAGACGGCTCCCTATGCGGGGATGTGAACTACGCGGATGCCGAGGCCGTCGTGGCTGCGGTTACGCCTGTGCCGGGCGGCGTTGGCACGGTAACCACCTCCGTGCTGGTCAAGCATGTGGTGCAGGCCGCCCAAAAGCAGTTGGAGGCGCAGGCATGAATATGCTCGCGCCCGCGGAGCTTACGGAAAGCTATGCAAAGCTTGGCAGGGTAAAGGCGGAAAAGCCCTTTGGCAGGCTTTTTGCCCTGGCTGTGATGGCGGGCCTGTTCATCGCCTTTGGCGCGGCCGTTTGCAACACCGCTTCACACAGCATTAACGATGTTTCTACGGGCAAGATCATCAGCGGCCTACTGTTCCCTTTTGGTTTGGGCATGGTGATGCTCATGGGCGCGGAGCTCTTTACCGGCAATGTCATGATCGGCATTTCCGTGCTCAATAGCGATACCACCCTTTGGAAGATGCTGCGCAACTGGGGCATTGTATATTTTGGCAACTTCGTAGGCGCCGCGCTGCTGGCGCTTGCCTGCGCCCGTTTCGGGCAGCTGGCCTATTCACAGGGCGGCCTGGCCGCCTACACGATCAAGCTTGCGGCGGCCAAATGCAGCCTCCCCTTTGCCAATGCCCTGGTGATGGGCATCCTGTGCAACATCCTGGTGTGTACCGGCGTGCTGTGCAGCCTTTCGGCCCAGGATACCGCGGGCCGCATTCTGGGGGCCTATATCCCGGTGGCCTTCTTTGTGATCTGTGGTTTTGAGCACAGCGTAGCCAATATGTATTATATTCCAGCCGGGCTTTTTGCCCTTGGGGTTCCCGAATATGCGGAGCTTGCCGCGCAGCAGGGGATTAACGTTTCCGGGCTTACCTGGGGGAATTTCCTTTTGCAAAACCTCCTGCC
The DNA here is from genome assembly GCA_964489575.1 of uncultured Oscillospiraceae bacterium. GTDB lineage: Bacteria > Bacillota > Clostridia > Christensenellales > CAG-138 > Pelethousia. The sequence continues at coordinate 4,057 of CAZAZI010000164.1, forward strand.
CGTCACCCTGGGAAACATTTTAGGCGGCCTGGCCGTAGGGGTTACCATGTGGGCCGGCCATGTGAAAAAGGCATCGGCAACAGATGTGTGCTTGCCCGGCAAACGGAGCGTCGCCCCGCAACCGAAAGTTAAAGACCATATGCCGCGCTAAGGAACGGTGATGCCGAAGAGCAAGCCGGGGTTGCCGGAACCAGCGACAGGGGCGGCATCTGCGTCTTATCCGCTTCCATCCCGCTTTTATCCGCATAAAAGAGGGCAAATAACGCAAAAGGCAACCGAGGGCGCTCGGCTGCCTTGTTTGCCGTGCATATAGCGCCGGCGGCGCGACAGGTTAAACGGTAATATCCAATTGGGCCGGGGACCCTGCGCCCACAGGGAGAGAACCCAACATATCCAGCGGCCGGCGCTCCGCTGCTTGAATATCCGGCACTTTTTGCGCTCTTTCGGCGAGGGGTACTTGGAAGAAGATATTCGTGGCCATATCTGGACGCAAGCCGCATATTCCACTCGCTTCCTCCGCCACTGGCGGCGCTCGGCTTCGGCCCCTCGTCAAATGACTCGGCAGCCAATTTGCGCCTGTGCAACATATCCAAAACAAAAACCCACCCTTATGGGTGGGTTTTTGTTTTGGCATTGTCGGTCAATATAGATGCATGCGAAAAAACCAAACAAATAGGTGT
>CAZAZI010000165.1:0-4711 GCA_964489575.1 uncultured Oscillospiraceae bacterium
GCTGGCCGTCATCCTGGGCGACGCGGCGCTTTCCGATGTGGATAAGCTCTACGCCAAATTCTCCGATGCATTCGAGGCGCGCTACGTATCCCAGGGCTATTACACCAACCGCAGCATCGAGGAAACGCTGGATATCGGCTGGGAGCTGTTATCCATCCTGCCCAGGGGCGAGCTCAAACGCATCAAGGACGAATATTTGGATAAATACCTGCCTAAAAAAGAGGGGGAGTAACCCATGGTAGCGCTTAACGTGAAACCCACCCGCATGGAGCTTTCCAACCTTAAAAAGAAGCGGAAAGTCGCGGTGCGGGGCCACAAGCTGATGAAGGATAAGCGGGATGAAATGGTTCGCCGCTTCATCATCTTCGTGCGGCGCAACAGGGAGTTGCGCGAGCAGGTGGAGGAAAAGCTGGCCGGCGCCATGCAGGCCTTTGTGCTGGCCCGGGCTACCATGAGCGGCGAGGCCATTGAAGAGGCCCTTTGCTACCCCGCCCGGCCCGCCACGGTCAGCGTGGGTACCCGGCAGGTGCTCTCCATCAGCGTGCCCAAGCTGAGCCTGGATGCCGCCGAAGAATTCGATTACCCTTACGGCTTTATGACCACCAGCTCGGAGCTGGACGTGGCCGTGCAGGCTTTTGCGGAGGTGCTGCCCCTGCTCATTGAACTGGCGGAGGTGGAAAAGACCTGCAACCGCCTGGCGGATGAAATCGAAAAAACCCGCCGCCGGGTCAACGCCCTGGAATACGTGATGATCCCCCAATTCGACGAGGCCATCCGCAGCATCACCATGAAGCTCGAGGAAAACGAGCGCGGCAACCTTACCCGCCTGATGAAAACCAAAGATATGATCGCCAATAGAGAATAGGCCTCTTTGACACAAAAAACCGGCAGCAGCCGGTTTTTTGCGTTTATGCCAAGTATTCTTTGGGTATCTCCTCCATCACCACGGTGATGATCCCTTTTTCGCCGCCCTCCGTGCTCTCGAGCAGGAGCTTGGCCGCGGCGATGCGGTCGGCGTGGCGGGCCTCCGCATCCGCGCAGATGGCGGTTAGGCTGGCCAGGGCCACGGCGCGGGTATCTCCCGTCCTTTCCTCCACGTTTCCCCCTCCTTTCCAATGAATTCTCCGCCCCCGCATTGCCCGAAGGCGGTTGCTTATGTTATCATATTTGTATCTATTGGTATGATATCAAAGGAGGCAACCATGCCCAAACCCTTGCTTTTGTTCCTGGCCCTTTGCCTGGCCCTAAGCGGTTGCACAGCCAAAGAGGCGGGGCAGCCTGCCGTATCCGTGGTCACTCCCGCGCCCACGGCCAGCCCCGATCCGCCCCATACGGGCGGATCTGTGACCGTGTATTATCCCGAGGGCGCGGGTGCGGCGAACGCCGCCTACCGCGTCGCCTACACCCTGCCCGCCTTCACGGCGCAGGGCCCCGCAGGCGAAGCCATGGACGCGGCCCTCGAATCCTGGCTGGATGAGCTTTTCCAGCGGGTGGAGGCGGAGCGCATCCCCCTGGCGGATCGGGCCGAGGGCGAATCCCTGCCCACCACCGAGGTGACCTACGAAATACGCCAGGCGCAAACGCCCCTAGGCAGCTTTACCAACCTGCTTTTATATGAAAAGAGCTGGTTCGATAATACCGGCGAGACCGAAACCTTGCTCTCGGCCCTGGTTTTTGATGCGGACGGGATGGAATGCAGCCTAGCCTCTATCAGCGGCGTATACGAGCCGGAGCCCCTTGCGGCCCAGCAGGTGTGGAACATCATCGGCCGCGACCCCGCCTCCTATTTTGGCGACCTTGAGCTTGAGGATGTGGCCGCGGCGCTTGATCTTTACAACGGTTTCACTGTGGCGGATGAAGGCTACACCCTCTATGCGCAAAGCGGCGTGCTTTCCGCCGGCGGGAGTGGCGGCGCGCCCCTCGAGTTCAGCTTTGGCCGCAACGCTATGTATCCGGATTTTGTGGGCGAGGAGATTACCGCGGAGGACTACGAGGCCCTGCTGCCCCAGTTCTTCGTTTTAGCCAGCCATTGCGGCCCCGGCTTTACCAGCTGGCAGGCTGGCGATGGGTGGCCGGAAGGCGAGGCCCTTACCTATGGCCTGCGCTTGGATGAAGCCCGCCTTTCCGGTTCGGCACTGGTGCTTAGCGGCCTTTTGATAAAGGGCCTGCCCGGCGAAGCCGACGCGGTAGAAGCGGCCAAGGCCGAGATGCGCCTTTCCCCCGCCGCAGGCGAACCGGCCTGGGAGATCGTGGCATTGAATATAACCTAGGTTTTTTCGGGGGCTTTGCCCCCAACCCCCTGCCAAAGGGATATCTCCCTTTGGAAAGCCCCGTTTGGGGAACGCCTTGTTTTAGGGCGTTCCCTTGTTTTTTACAAAGCAGTCATACGCCACGGCCCATAAGTTCATTCGCAATGGGCGTGGCTTGCGTTTTCTTTTGCGGTGCCACAGGCTGGGCCTCTATAGCCTGGGCCTGCGCCTCGGCTTTCATCTCGGCCAGCTTTCTTTGCATCAGCGCCTGGGCCTGGGCCTTGCCATCAAAGAGCATCAGCTCCATGCCCACGTCTGCGGTCAGCATGCCCAGGCGCACCATGCCCAGGATCAGCTCGTTGTGCGCGGCCACGCTGAAGCGATTCTCCCGCTGCACCTTCACGGTGATGTTGAATTCCAGGGGCACCCGGTTCCCAAGCTCCGTTTCCTTCATCAGCATCTTGGCCGTGAATTGGGCCCGCTTGCTGTCCGCGCTGGAGAGGGCTATGCTGCGCGGCAGGATGCAGAACTCCCGCTCCACCTCGATCTCCTGGCGCACGGCAGCCTCGAAAGCGTCGTGTACGGCTCTGGCGGCCAGGCGGCTGCGCTTGCTGCTCATCTCCTGCAGGGCGGCGATGGCCGAGGCGGCCGTAACACCGCCGCTCACATTGCCCCGCGAAAAATCGTTGGAGCCACTCTCCTGCTTGATGCTCTCCCTGATGGCTTGCACATAGTTCACCAAATACGCGGGCAGGGGCGCCGTGGGGAACCAGGTAACGCCGTTGAGGTTTTCGCCCTTGTGCACCTCCTTGCTCCAATCCCGAAGGTCTTCCACGTCGAAGCCGCTGGCCCCGGTGACCAGCAACTTGTTGTGCGAGGCCATGAGCGCGTTTTTGAGCAGGATCTGATCCAGCTTATCCGAATAGAGCTGGGCCTTTTCAAACATATCGATCAAGCCGTAGCCCAGGCAGCTGCCCTTGCGGGGGTAGAGGGCCGTTATGCTGAACGGGTATTCCCCATGGGCAAAATAGCCGGCCGGCTTTTGCTGCCTGCTATCCTCCAGCAGCAGGCCGCCTCCCAGCTTTTGCATATGCACGCTGTGGCGGCCGGTTTCCGGATCGTATTCCCGCTGCCAGCATTCGAGCAGGAGGATGGTATCCGCGTCGCGAACGGCCAAGAGCGCGTCCCGCAGGGGGCGCAGCCCCAGGCCATCCGCCTTCATGGCGGGCGCCTCTTTGGGATAATGGTTCTCGAACCAGGCCCGGGGATAGGGAGCAAATTTAAACACAGCCCGGCCCTCCTGCAAATCGCTCACCAGCGGGTCGAATAGGATGCAGCGCGGATCCACCTGACGGATGAAGGCCCCGCCCAGGCCGCCGCTAAGCGCCGGATCATAGCCCGTTTCCTGCACCATGTAGCCGCCTACCAAGAGGTCATGGGTCAGGCGGCTGTATTCGCGGCTGTAGCCGCAGCGCAGGTGGTTTTCCTGCAAGGCCGCGCCGAGCACCTCCGCCACGGCCGCATAGGCCGGGTCATCCGCCGTAACTACCGCTTGGGGGAAGCTATCCATCAGATCCGCCCGCACATTCTCCACCGTGGAATGCAGCACCGGCGTAACCGGGCGCGGCTCACCGATATCCTTTTCGGGCACGCCCTGCCAATGGTCGCCATGGTAGAGGCGCTCACACTTAGCCAGCCGCTCCCATTCCGCCGTATAGGCGGCGCGGAATTCATCAAAAAGGGCATAGGCGGCTTCCGCTATTTTCGTTTTGTTCATTTGCTTTTCCTCCTTATATGCTCATATGGTCAAAAATGATTTTTCACCCGTCCCGTCCGTGGCCAGGGGATCGTAGGGCTTGGGCTGGCGGGGCGCTGGCGGCGCGCAGGCGACCGGACGGGACATCAGCGCGTAGCGCAGGGATTCCGGGGCATGGTCCTCGCCCTGCGCCGCATCCTCCCGGCTGTGTTTATCGAACACCAGCAGCGGCAGGGTGCGGATGAGGTTTTCACAGCAGGGAAAGCACTGCCAGCGGGGCAGGCCATCCTCGCCCTCGCCCAAGTACCCCCTAAGACGCTGCCAGCCCGCTACGCGGGAATTATCCGCCGGGGTCAGCGGCGCGCCCGAGAGGGCGAATAGCTCCGCGATGCTCTCCCCCTCAAAGCCGCCCTCGCTCTTGAGCATGGCCCCGCGCTTTTGCCACATATCCGGCGAGGCCACGGTGTAGGCGATCACCTCGCCCTTAGATAGGGCCAACATCCGCTCCGCCACCTTATCCGCCCGCAGCGCCCTTACATATAGCTCCCGGTACGTATAGACCCGGCCGTCCCCATCCACCGCATGCCAAAGCACGGCGCAGGGGTCGTTATAGCCCCAGTCGATGGAGCGGAAGCGCCGCCACCAGGCAGGGATGTCAAAAGCGGGGATCACATGGCGGTTACGTGAAAATTCGCGGAAGAACTGG
>CAZAZI010000166.1:0-4704 GCA_964489575.1 uncultured Oscillospiraceae bacterium
ATCAGCATGGAAACCAATATGAAGGGCGGCCTCGGCAAGGCGCTGGGCCGGATGTTCTCCGGCGAAAGCCTCTTCATGGCCACCTACACGGCCCAGCGCGCGGGCGCGCAGATCACCTTCGCCTCCTCCATGCCGGGCAACATACTGGCTTTTAATGTGGGCCCGGGCCGAGAATACATCGCGCAAAAGAGCGCCTTCCTCTGCGCGCAGCCCGGCGTGACCCTATCCGCCGAGGTTACCCGCGGCGTCAAGGGCGGCCTCTTTGGCGGCGAGGGCTTCATCCTGCAACGCTACACTGGCAGCGGCCTGGTGTTTTTGGAGCTGGATGGCGCCATCCGCGAATATACCCTTGCGCCCGGCGAGATGCTTAAGGTGGATACGGGCAACGTGGCTGCCTTTGAATCCACGGTGGGCTATTCCGCAGAAATGGTCAAGGGCTTTGCCAACGTCCTCTTTGGCGGCGAGGGCCTCTTCCTCACCACTTTGCAGGGCCCCGGCAAGGTATGGCTGCAAACCATGTCTATCTCCGAGCTGGCGGGCCGCATCGTGCCCTTTATACCCAAGCACGACTGATGCCAGAGAGGGCCTCCCATGTTTAAGTCGAAAGCTCTTTGCCGCGCCCTCGCCCTGGCGCTTTGCCTGCTGATGGCCCTGGGCGCAACCGGCTGTTCCGATTCGAGGGAGGATACGCTTGCGGCGGATATCCTCTCGGAGATCGTGCAATACGCTCTGCCCGAGGTGTTCGATTCCTCCTGGGAGGGCTACGATGTCGATTATTCCTCCGCCTCCGTGCACAATACCAGCGGCCGAATCGGCTCCTATCCGGATGATGAGCGTGGCGAAACCTGGACTATCCTTCTCTACCTGTGCGGTACGGATCTTGAGACCGAGGGCGGCTACTGTACCTCCAATTTGGTAGAGGCGGCCCAGGTGACCCTGCCGGATAACGTGCAAGTCATCTTTCAAACGGGCGGCACCAAACAATGGCAGCTGGATTTTGTGGATAGCGGTTATCTGGAGCGTTACCGCCTGCTCGATCAGGGGGACGTGGAGTGCCTGGAGCAGGTCAAGCGGGCCTCCATGGGCAAGCAGGCAACGCTGAAGGAATTTTTGGAATTTGGCGTTGAAAGCTATCCGGCGGATAAATACGGCGTCATCTTCTGGAACCACGGCGGCGGCATGAGCGGCGCGGAATTCGATGAGCTTTACGACTTTGACGCCCTCACGCTGGGCGAACTGGACGGCGCTTTCAATGCGGTAGATCAGCAATTCGAGTTCATCGGCTTCGACGCCTGCCTGATGGCCACGCTGGAATGCGCTATGGCCCTCTCGGATAACGCCAAGTACTTCATCGCCTCCGAGGAAGTGGAGCCGGGCACGGGATGGGATTACGAGGCCATGATGCGATATATTGTGGATAATCCCTCCTGCACAGGCGCGGAACTGGGCAAAGAGATCTGCGATACCTATATGACCAAGTGCGGCTGGTATGGCGATACGGCCACCCTCTCCGTGACCCGCCTTTCCCAGGTGCCTTCCCTGGCCCGCGCCTTTGACGCCATGGCCGCCGAGATGACCGGCCTCACCGCGGATGTAGCCCAATTCCGCCAGCTGACCCGCAGCATTGCCAGGGCGGAAAATTACGGTGGCAATACCCCCTCCGAGGGCTATTACAACCTGGTGGATATCGGCGATATGGTGCTCCATGCGGACGCCGTTTTACCCAACACGGGCGATCAGGTGCTCGAGGCCCTCTTTAATGCCGTGATCTACAATGTGAGCGGCAACGCCCGCGCCAATGCCAACGGCCTGGCCGCCTTCTATCCCCTGAGCGCCTCCAACCAGGAGCTGACCAGCTACGCGAAAACCGCCGCCTTCTCGAAGAACTACATCCAATACCTGGACGCCAGCAGCCGCGATTGGAAAGCGCCCAGCAGTTTCCAGGGCGTGGATTTCGACAACGTTGTGGTGGAGGCCGAAGCGGTGGAATCCGTGATTACGGATGCATTCACGGTGGACGCCAGCTCCTACTTCGAGGGCGAAAACTATGCGTTGCAAATCGAAGCCGGCGAGGAGTATGTACAGGACGTCTATTTCACCCTTTATTGGATGGATTACGAATACAACGAATATATGTTCATGGGCCGGGATGACGACCTGGATTATCAAAACGGCGTCTACTTCGATAATTTCCGGGGTGTGTGGCCCGCGCTGAACGGCATCTATGTGAATTTGAACCTGCTCAGCGCCACCGAGAACTACAACCTCTATTCCATCCCCATCGAGCTGAACGGCGAACGCATGAACCTGCGCGCTATTTACGACTGGGAAAAGGAAGCCTACCGCGTGCTGGGCGCTTTGGCCCCGGGCGATGATTCCGGCGCCAGCAGCCGCGATATGCGCCGCCTCAAAAATGGCGATAACGTGGCTGTGCTGATGGAGGGCATCAACTGGGACACCGGGGAGACCACCGAATACGAGATCGGCTCCTTTACCGTAACGGGCGCGGTGTGGCTCGAGGAGATAGAGCTGATGGACGGCGATTATCTCTACCAGTATGAATTTGTGGATATCATGGGCGATACGTATTACTCCGCCGAGGTCATCATGGAGGTGGACGGCGAGGATATCTCCATCTACGAGGTGGAAGCCTAAACCCTACGCAATCGCAAAAAGGGGCGGATAAAACCGCTCCTTTGCTTTTTGCGGAAAATATATTCGCCGCCCATTGCAACCTTCCGCGCCCGCCGCACGTTTTATAGGTGAAAGCAAAACAACGAAGGGAACTGAGAACTATGAAACGTATGTTGATCCTTGTCCTTACCGCCCTGCTCCTGCTCTTTGCCGCCGCCCCGGCTCTGGCCGCTTCCTCTACGCTGGCGGAATCCGCAGGCTCCATCACCAAGGTGGACGCCGCCTCCGGCCAAATCACCGTGAAGCTGGCGGATGGCTCCGAGCTGGTCTTTAATACGGATAACGGCACCGTGCTTTTGAGCGCCTTGGACGGCAGCGCCCTTAAGCTTAGCGACCTAGCCGCGGGCATGGTCTTTCAGGCCTTCCACAGCGCGGCAGCAACCCGCAGCCTGCCGCCCCAAAGCTACCTGCATACCCTCATCGCCGCAAAGAGCAACGAGGATGATTTTGCCCATGACTATACCGTAAAAACCATTACGGTAAACGGCGGCAAGACAGACCTGCTCAATAAGGAAGAGGATATCATCCTCCACCTGAGCGCGGATACGGATATCAGCGCCCTGGCCGAGCGCGGCCATGCCAAAGCCAAGGCATCGGATATCAAGGGCGGCAGCCGCATCATCGCCTGGTATCAAATCATGGCCATGAGCTACCCCGGTCAGGCCGGCCCTTCCAAGGTTCTGATCCTTACCACGGGCAGCGGCTCCAACCCGCCCAAAACCGGCGATCCGGTGAACGATACCCTCGCCGTTTGCGCCATCGTGCTGGGCCTTGCCTGCCTGGCCGCGTGGGTGGTGAACAACCGCGAAAAGAACTAGCGCGCCCAGCGGGCCGGAAAGCATCCGGCCCCTATTTTTCGGCTTGACAAGGTTAGCCGCTATGCTATAATAATACTTGATGAATTTTGCGGGAAGAACGGGCCTCGTGCCGGTCATAGCTGCATCTTAGAGAGGAGCGCCCAGGCTGCAAGCGTTCCATGCAGGGCCGCGCGCACACACCACCCCGGGACTGCAAACGGCGGAGCCCGTTATCGCTCGTTTTAAGTGGGTCTTTCCAATCAGGGTGGGACCGCGGACAATTTGCTTTGTTCGTCCCTGGCTTTTGCCAGGGGCGTTTTTTATTGCCAAAGCGGCACGGACAAAGGATATAGAGAATTTTATGGAGGTATTTATATGAACATCAAGCTCCCGGATGGCAGCATCCACCAATATCAGGATGGCATGACGGCCCTGGATATCGCCGAATCCATCTCCCCCCGCCTGCGCAAGGCCACCCTGGCCGCGGAGCTGGATGGCAACCGGGTGGACGCATTCGCCCCTATTAATGGCGACCACGAGCTCAAGCTGCTCACCTTTGACGATGAGAATGGCCGCTGGGCCTTTCGCCACACGGCCTCGCACATGTTGGCCCAGGCCGTAAAGCGCCTGTATCCGGAGGTAAAGTTCGCCATCGGCCCGGCCATCGAAAACGGCTTCTATTACGATTTCGATACCCCCGAGGGCTTTTCCTTCTCCCCGGAGGATTTAGCCGCCCTCGAAAAAGAGATGAGCAAGATCGCGAGCGAGAACCTGCATCTGCACCGCTTCGAGCTGCCCCGCGAGGAGGCCATCGAATACATGAAGGCACGCAACGAGCCTTATAAGGTGGAGCTTATTCAAGACCTGCCCGAGGGCGCGATCATCAGCTTTTATGAGCAGGGTGAATTTGCAGACCTTTGCGCAGGGCCGCACCTTGAAAACACCGGCAGGGTTAAAAACATCAAGCTGATGAGCGTGGCCGGCGCCTATTGGCGGGGCAGCGAAAAGAACAAAATGCTCCAGCGCATTTATGGCACAGCCTTTGAGAAGAAGGCAGACCTCGACCAATACCTCTTCCGCCTGGAAGAAGCCAAAAAGCGCGACCACCGCAAGCTGGGCCGCGAGCTGGATCTGTTTGATATTTTAGACGAGGGCCCCGGCTTCCCCTTCTTCTACCCCAACGGCATGACATTGCGCAACCAGCTCGAGTCCT